>CAMNWW010000005.1 GCA_946566415.1 uncultured Lachnospiraceae bacterium
TCTGGAGACTCTATATTGTATTTCAATACCTCATATGTTATAATCGAATCGTTCAAATGTTATACCACAACGCAAGGAGGCCGCCATGAAAAGTTCCCAAATTATAAAGGAAATTCGCTCTTATCTAAATTTAAACCAAAGTGAATTAGCTGATGTGCTGGGGGTAAGTTTTGCAACTGTAAACCGTTGGGAAAAAGGTCGTTGCGAGCCATCGCAAATCGCTGTAAATGCCATTAAAAATTTATGTGCTGATAACAAAATTGATTTTTCTCAATTTGAAGGAAATCATATTATTAGAACTAATGAAATTGTAACTCTTTATCATGGTTCAAAATCAGGGATTTGTGGTACTATTGCCCCAATAAGCCGGGAACGCTGCGATTTTGGAAGAGGGTTTTATATGGGAACTGACCGAACTCAGCCGTTTACGCTGATTTGTAATTATCCTAATGCCAGAATATATACGTTAAGTGTCAATCTATCAGATCTTAAAATTCTTGATGTAGAAGTGGGATTAGATTGGGCGTTGTTAGTTGCATACAATCGAGGCAAAATGGAATCTGTAAGACATTCAACTATCTATAATCGTTTTGCAAATTTAAGCAAAGACTGTGACATGATTATTGGCTATATTGCTAACGATAGAATGTTCGTTGTCCTAGATCGTTTTTTCAATGGAGAAATTACTGATATGGCGCTGATTAATAGCCTTTCGGCGTTGAAGCTTGGTAAGCAATACGTAGCTTTAACAGAAAAGGCTTGCGAAAAAATAAAAATTCTTGATGAGCAAGTACTCACCGAGAATGATCGGGATAAACTAAAACAAGAAAGTGAAGCCAACCGTTCAAAAGGAATTACAATGGCAGAAGAAATTTGTCGGAAATATCGTCGTGAAGGTAGGTTTTTTGATGAAATATTAGAGGCAGGTGAATAAAATGGAAAATCTTACTCTTGAAAAACGTCAACTCTGCGATATACAAGGTCGGTTATTTGAACTTGCCCTGACAACCGGATTGGATTGTCCATCGTTTATAGAATCTTTTATGAACAGCAAAACTGCTGTTGCTCTTGATGACGTTTATGATCGCTTACAATGGGCGGGCGAGGAATATATTCTTGAGGAACTAAATGATGAAGTTGGCGGGCTTAAAAAGGGTGGCACAACTTATTCTTCGGAAGTAATGTATTGGATAGGATATACTTATCGCTATTGGCATTACTACACGGGTGAAGATAGTCATGAAATATTTAAAATCGCTGATGCCAAAACAATGAGTGAATGCTGGCTTGGTTTCCATACTTTTGACGTTACAATGGCTATTGATGATTTAAAAGAGATTTATCAGCAAAAATGCAAGGAAAGGAAGCCTTTAATCAGCTATTTGAACTAAAAATTTTACATTCACCCATTATCAAACCGCTATTCTATCATAAAGGAGAAAACCTATGCCGTCATTTTTAAAAGACATTACAAAATTTTATGGAACCGGGGAACGAAATGCTGCCGGGCAGACACTTCCGGAATTTCTTGAAACTTATGATCCACACAGATATGAGACGCCGAGCTGTACCACAGATGCAGTTATCTTTGCATATTCCGGCGTCTTTGAAACATTAGATGACCTCAAGGTTCTTTTAATAAAAAGAAGCAATCACCCTTGTATCGGATTCTGGGCTCTTCCCGGCGGTTTTGCTGATATGCGTGAAAATCTTTCAGAGACTGCAAGACGCGAGCTTATGGAGGAGACCGGCGTAGAAGGGCTTATCATGGAACAAATCGGTACCTTCGGTGACTATGACCGGGATCCGCGCTCACGGGTGATCACGACAGCTTACATGGCGCTCGTCGATGAAAACGACGTCAAAGTCCATGCGGGAGACGATGCCGCCGACGCCGTCTGGTGCCGCCTCCATCTGCAGCTTGAGAAAACAGAAATGAAAAACGGAAAAGTCCGGAACCTTTATTCCCTGCACATCCAAAATGCCACGCGGGCTCTTGACACCACCGCCTTGGTGGAACGTACAGAATCCATCGGCGTCATCAAAGAAACTGATTATAAAGTTCTCGACATGGGGATGATCGCTGCAGACCATGCCGCGATCCTTGTAAATGCTCTCGTGATTCTTGGCAGAAGGCTTCCTGAAATATAATATGCTTACCCGGATAGCCGGGGGACATGCGCACGCCTGTTCCGAGCCTGTCGGAAGGTGGTGATATTATGAGTACATAGGAAGAACTGATGTTAATCGTAACCGTAGCGTTATTGATCGTCGAGATTCTGAGTTATACACATAAAAAATAGCCGTCCCACTCTCTGCAAAAGTTTAGGACAGCTATTTTCGTTTTACTAAATTTTCGCCGGGTCGGGTAACCTGCACTCACCTTCCGGCTGTCCTGTTAAGCATATTATAGCCAAAGTCATAAACTATGTCAAATATTTTCTGGATATTCATTCCTCATCCCTCGGCGGAGGGAACGGGCGTGACATCTGGGAAACCCCTATTTCCCTATTTCAAAGGCCCCCGGCTCAATATGGCAATACCCCTGCGGGTTCTTATCCAGGTATTTCTGATGGTACTCCTCCGCGGGATAGAAAGAATGCAACGGCAACACCTCCACGGCAAGCGGCCGATTATATTTTTTATGCTCCTCTTCCATTACTTCCCCAATCTCCTTAGGCGCGCATTCCTCCTCATAATAAATCCCTGTACGGTACTGGATACCTATATCATTACCCTGCCGATTTACAGAAGTAGGGTCGATCACCATAAAATAATATCTCAGGAGCGACGTCAGAGTAATCTGCCTCTCATCATACACAACCTTAACCGTCTCCGCATGTCCGCTTCCCGAACACACTTCCTCATAAGTGGGATTCTGTGTTTTCCCATTTGCGTATCCTGTCTTTGTTTCCAATACGCCGTCAAACTGGTCGAAAAACTTCTGTGTTCCCCAAAAACATCCGCCTGCGAAATAAATCGTCTTCACGGCTTTTCCTCCTTCTTACTTCTATGATTTCTAGTTAATGACCGGAGAAATGACCGGCTTCCCCTCCCGGTCAAGAAGCGGTGTTATTCCGCCCGCGTAACCAGATGCATGAAATACATAATTCACGCCTGTTGCCTTGTCCACCCAAATCTCCATTACATATAACGTGCCTTGCGTGTATATTTTTTCAAATCTATCATTCTTCATACCTTAATCCTCCATACACTTTATGAGTTACCCAACAAATGAGTCCGCCGTCGATTTTTCCGTGCTTTGCACTCCCCAAAATCGACTCGCTTTATCATTCAATCTTCATTTTTATATAATTCATAATAATCAGAATCTATATTATCCATCATTTTTGAAAACCATGTTCTCGCGTCATCGAGCGCCCTGTTATAAATGATCGGCGCCAACTTCTCTTCAAATAGTTCCAGCAGTTGCATTTGCTCGATCATCCCTATCTCCTCGCCCCGCTCGTCAAGATAAAACGCCTTTATTTCCGCATTCAGTTTTTCCTTCTGCGAATCCGATAATCGAATCTGCGGCAAACGCTCTCTTTTTCTCATAGAATTTCTCCTTTATATGATTTCCCAGCCTTTTACTGGCTCCAGAGGTCTGAAATAACCTCCGTTTCCTTTTTTATTTTACTCCATTATAAAACAAACCTTGACAAAACACAACAACCTGTATATTCTGATTGCTTTTCTCCACCACCGTGGGTATAATAGAGTTTGCAACACTACAAAACAGTAAAATGAATAACAAGCTGGGGGAATAGTTATGAGTTCATTTTCATTCATTTTTGAGTATGTCAAACATCACAAAGCTCAATACATTTTTGGGCTTACCACATTATTTATCGTGGATTTTGCAAACATTTTTATGCCTAAGATTACAGGAACGATTACCGACGGTCTCACTGCACATACGATTGACTGGCCAGGCATTCGATCCCGCCTGGTCATTTTATTTCTTCTGGGCCTGACCCTTGCTGTCGGCCGTTTTCTTTGGCGGTATTTTCTGTTCGGCGCTTCCCGCACTATCGAAAAGGAGCTTCGCAATAACATGTTCGCGCACTTGGAAAAAATGAGTGTGGAATACTATAACGAACATAAAACCGGCGATCTGATGACACGGTTTACAAGCGACCTGAACGCTGTCCGCATGGCTCTCGGGCCTGCCGTTATCTGTGTATTTGACGCTACTATCATGGCGGTCATGGTTATCTTTCAAATGATGTATTATGTAAATGTAAGGCTGACTCTCATTGCCCTGATCCCTATGATTCTTATCTGTATAGGGGACTTATATTACGGCGGCATTATCCACAAACGTTACCTGGAACGGCAGGAAGCCGTCTCTGACCTGACAGATTTTGTGCAGGAAAGTATTTCCGGCGTTCGGGTCATCAAGGCTTTCGTACAGGAACGTCCGCAGATGCGTGCTTTTGCGCGCGCCAACAGCCACGCCATGGAGAAAAACTTAAGGGTTGCAAAGCTGATGTCTATCGTGTACCCTCTCCTGGATGTGATCATTGGGCTTTCCAGTCTGGCGACCTTGCTCTACGGCGGCTATCTGGCTCTTGTCGGCGACATCACACTGGGACGTTTTGTTGCGTTTAACCAATATGTCAATATGCTGGTATGGCCCATGCTTGCCTGCGGGGAGGCCGTCACCATGTTTTCGCAAGGTCTGGCTTCGATTGACCGTATCAAAGAAGTATTTGAAGAAAAGCCGGAAATCGCGGATGCGGGGGACGCCTTGAATATGGACGGTTTTTGCGGCAATATTAAGCTGAACCATCTTACTTTCCGCCACCGCGGCCATTCCGCCCCTACCTTACAGGATCTTAACCTGGAAATACCGGCGGGTACTACTTTGGCCGTCATCGGACGTACCGGGAACGGGAAGTCCACCCTGGTAAACCTCTTGCTCCATCTTTACAATACGCCGCGGGGAATGATCTATATAGACGGACACGACATCAACACGATCCCGCTTAAGACCTTGCGCGAAAATATCGCGTACGTCCCGCAGGACAATTTCCTTTTTTCAGACACCCTTAAATCCAATATCGCTTTCGGCACGGAAGAGGAAGATATGGAAGCGATTGTTCACGCCACTGTATCTGCGTGTATCCATGACAGCATTATCTCTTTCCCCGAAGGCTATGATACTATTGTCGGTGAACGCGGCGTCACGCTCTCAGGGGGACAGAAGCAGCGCAGTTCTATCGCCCGCGCCCTGATAAAGGATTCTCCGATCCTCATCCTGGACGATGCGCTCTCCGCCGTGGATACAGATACAGAAGAACAGATTTTAAAGAATTTGAAGAAAAATCGAGAAGGCAAGACCACTATTTTGATCGCCCACCGCATTTCCACTATTCAGAATGCAGATATTATCCTCGTTCTTGAGAACGGAATGGCAAAGGAAATCGGGAAACACGATGAATTGATGGCTCTTGGCGGTATTTATAAGGATATGTTCGAGAAACAGCAGCTCGAAGCTGCAAAAGGAGGTGCTGCCAGATGAGACGGCTGCTTACATATTTAAAACCGCATAAATGGACTATGTTCTGCGCTTCCATCCTGGTACTTTTGATTATCGTCGTCGAACTGTACCGCCCTATTATCATCGGTGACGCGATCGACGAACACATTAACGGTTATTATCAGCCCTATATTATTTCGGAAAAGGACGCGCCAAAAAGCGTCCCCTACCGGGAACATTTTCTCGCACGCGCGGACTCTGAAAACCAAGCAGGTTCTTCCCCTGTTTATTATCAGCTCTTCCTGTACAACGACGAGTATTACATGGCGGAAAAGATCACTGCCGCACAGTGCGAAGAGCTTAAGTCTGCAGGAAACGAAGTTCTTTCTGCCTATGCAAAAAGCGGCGCCCCCCGGCTTTCACGGGATGAATTAAAAGCGCTGCGCCGTTATGATATCACCGGGATTTTCTACGCGGCCGGGCTGTATCTTTTAATGCTGCTCGCCGGCTTTGTCCTGAACTTTTTGGACACATGGATTCTCCAGAAGATGGGGCAGAAAATCATTTACCGGATGCGCGAGGAAGTATTCTCCCACATCCACAGCCTGTCCCTCAACTTTTTTAACACCACGCCTGTAGGAAAGCTTGTGACAAGGGTATCCAACGATACCGAGGCTGTCAATGAGCTGTTTACGACTATCCTTGTAAAGTTATTTAAAAATGTAGTGAAAATTGTCGGCTTCGCCGTAGTCATGGTTTCCATCAATATAAAAATGGCCGGGATATCTTTCCTTCTGCTCCCGCTTGTCACTGTTCTGACCTTCCTTTTCCGGTTTTTATCCCGGAAAGCCTATCAGCTTGCCCGGACTAAGATCACGGAGCTGAATACCTTCCTTTCAGAACATATTTCAGGGATGCGGCTTATTCAGATTTTTGCGAGGGAAGAAGTGAAATACCGGCAGTTCGAGCAAAAATCCGAAGAATTGTTCCGCGCCAACTGGCGCGAAGTCATGATTTTCGGTATTTTCCGCCCCGCCATCTATCTGACGTCAGTGGCGGCGATGGTGATCGTAATCGGCAGCGGAAGCCTTTCTGTCCTTAACGGCACGCTGTCGCTGGGTACTTTGTTTGTGTTCATCACCTATATCAGCTCTTTCTTTGAGCCGATTCAGGAACTGGCGGAGCAGTTCGGAACCTTACAGTCCTCCCTGGCTTCTGCCGAGAAGATTTTTACCATATTGGATGAAAAGCCGGAAATCGTAAATCCTGCTCATCCGGTCGACGTGAAAATCAAAGGACATATTGAATTCCGCCATGTCTGGTTTGCCTATGAGAAAGACGACTATGTTCTAAAAGACGTGAGCTTTGTGATCGAGCCGGGCCAAAAGGTCGCCTTTGTCGGCGCGACCGGAGCCGGAAAGACCTCTATCTTGAATTTGATCGGACGTTATTTTGATATACAGAAGGGTGAGATCCTTATCGACGGAGTAAATATCCGCGATATTGATACAGATGTACTGCGCGGTGCGATCGGGCAGGTACAGCAGGATGTCTTCATTTTTACCGGGGACATTAAGAGCAATATTTCCCTGAACAATGACGCGATTTCTCTGGAACAGATCCAGCAGGCCGCACGTATCGTAAATGCGGACCCCTTTATTCAGGAGATGCCCGGAGGCTACGACGAACCTGTAACCGAAAGAGGCAGCACCCTATCCGCAGGCCAGCGCCAGCTCCTCTCTTTTGCCAGAACGCTCGCTTATAATCCGTCTATCCTGGTTTTGGATGAAGCGACGGCCAACATTGACACAGAAACGGAAGCTTTAATCACCCAGGCTCTGGAACGTCTGATGGAAGGGCGTACTACGATTATGGTCGCCCACCGGCTCTCGACGATCCAGCACGCCGACAAGATCATTGTCATGGATCACGGCCAGATCACCGAGGCAGGGAGCCACCAGGAACTTTTGAGGAAAAACGGTATATACAAAAAACTGTATGATCTGCAGCTCGTGGAGATTTAGCGGCTGCCGGGGTGTTGTTCTTTGAGCCGCATTTTCAGCTTGAGATGCGCTGTTACTTTGCGGGCGTCCAACTCGGTCACATTATTTTCACCGACCATGTTTGTCTCTACGCCCGCAGCGCTCTTATTAATATCCTTTATCCCGTCCAGGTGGTCGTTCGTCACAACAAATTGACCGACCGTTCCGCTGAATTTCAGCCCTGTGACGGGTATCCCTCTGATTTCCATCTGTTCCGCCATATTCACAAAATCCACGTCACTGTTTCCCCAGCCGTCCGTGGACAATATCGCACCGTCTGCACGCATCGCTTCCGCCCAGACAGCCGCGCGGGTTCCTACCAGAAGTTTGTCCTCATTATCATCCGGCGTTCCTACGATCATAACGCCCATTAGATCTAGATCTTCATCTGCGGAAACAATATCAAGGAGCGGGTCCCTGAAATGATGAAGAGATGTTTCTTTTGTTGATGGTCCGATTCCCATTCTCTCACCTCCTGTTATTGCATGGAACGCAGAATCCCGTCCCTATATTCGTTCGGTGTCACAAGCACCGGCATATTCCCCATGTCGATAATGGATTTTCCGCCCTCCATCCCCGACGGCTCTTTTGCAAATAATGACATATCGTACATCGCGCCCTGACCAGCAACCTGTTTCACAATCACGACCCGTTTCTTTCCAGGCCGTACTATATCGTGATACTCATGACGCTGTGTACATTTTTCTCCCCGGAATTTCTTCATCTGTTCCCGGAATATCTGTATCCATTCGTCACATGCCCGATGCGCCGCCGTCACGCCTTCCCTTTCCTGGCCTTTTCCTGCCTTCAAGGTCACGTCAAATGACAGGATAAAGTCGCCGTCTCCTGGCGTCCCTGCCCGGTTCAGGTACAGCCTTTCTCTTAGATTTCCTTCCGAAGATCCAAATTCATGCGCCTGCTTTCCATTCACATCCACGCCAGTCAAAAGTACGTATACCCCAGTCAGAGTATGGGTAATGCCTTCGCCCAGTTTTCCAAGAACCTTGGTTGAAACCGGAATAATGTCCATTATTGTGTTCGTATACCTGTTATGTCCCTCAGATCCTGGCGGTATCAATTTGATATCCAGAGCCTCAAGCTGCGGATAACCTGAAAGAATTCCCGCCAGAACCTTCTTGCTATAGTACAGACATCCGTCCGCCAACACCTTGTTTGTATCGCCCTCCTCTATGTCTGTCACATGATATGTCCGTATAACAAGACGGCGTAAATCAATTTCTTCTCCCATTCTTATCCTCCGGTTTTATAATCCAAAAATAGGGCGGCTCTCCTCTATATCGATTTGAGCCCGCCCCTGTCATTACGTTTTACTGTGTACCCTACTTATAGTTCCTTATACTTTCGCCGCATACTCAAATGGCAGCGGAACAATTTTTCCTGCGCTCTCAATCTTAACAAGCTGTTCGAGCGTAGCCCTCACGATTGCCGACTGCATCTCGATATTATTCGGCTCGCCTGCGTTTGCCCCCATCGGGACAAGGGGCGCTACCGCGCGCGGCGAACCGGTCTGGCGTACGACCGGGGGAAGCGCCGCGATGATGATGGTCGGAATCCCGGCTTCCTCTATCGCTCTCTGCACCAGAACTGCAGAGCGGTGACAGGTGCCTCACCCGGCGGTAAGGATCACTCCGTCCACTCCTTCCTCCACAAACATCTGCGCGATGGCAGGACCCGTCTCGCCTTTGAATTTTTCCTGGTTTCCGCCTCCGCCCATAAATCCGGCATGGACCGGAGCACAGGCTTTAATGAAACCTTCCTTTGCCAGCTCATGGATCCGGTCGATCGGGAACATACAGTTAATATCCTTGTTGACGTCACTGTTATCATAGCCGCCGTGGGAAACCATCAGCTCATTGGACGGCATCGTATCCGTTATCTTCCTCCATGTAAAATCTCCGGCAAGATTAAATCTTTCCTGCTCCTTATGGTGTACGCCGGCCGCTGTGGCAAGCGCAATCGTCATATCTTTCAATTCTTTTTTTACAGGCGCCCACACCGGCGGCGGTGTGATCGGAACATATATCTCAGACTGCAGCCCCTTTACAACTGTTAAACTCATTGCCTAACCCTCCTTTTATACTTGTCATTGACCTCTGGCCCAAGCTGTTCTATAAAACTCATATTCCAGGCAACTTCCTGCCCCACTTTAAGCGGATAATCGCTGATGAGCATCCGCATGGGAATCCTAAGACAGCCGAGCCGTCCTTTCAGATCAATCTCTACACAGCCGTCGTGAATCTCCGTAATCACGCCTTCCATGTAAATGATCTTATCACCGTATTTCATGTCCATTCACCTGTTTTAGTCGTATTTTTCTTTCCTCTTCTGACTCATAGGCAGGGATTGTTCATTCTCAACGAGCGTTATCGTCTCGTCCATCGTCTGAGAGATCAATTCAACATTCGTACTCTTGACATTCGGATTCCAGCTTCTCTCAGGCTTCTTCACTTCTTCACCCGCCATCGCCGCCTTAAGCATAGCCAGCGCGCGCACAGCGTCTTCCGGGCATAGGGTGTTGCAGGCAAGAACCTCGTTCTCAATACCGGACTCTGATTTGTTGTTGTCGATCATATGTGTCATATACTTATTGCCCACAACCAAAGCGCCCTGCACCGCACAGAAGGACATTCCTACAACTGATATTCCCCGCATACCGATCTGTTCGATATGGCTCGCAAAGTCAATATGATTATTCCCAAAGCCTTCCGTTGTAACAAAAGCGCCGTCCACATCCAAGGCTTCACACCACATACCTACACGTTTCGATACATAAAATTTCTCTGCATTGATCTGCGGGCTTCCCACGAACATGACGCCGCACAGGTCGACTTCTTCGTCATGGAGCGCTTCAAGGACTAAAGGCTCTCTCCAGTAATGCCTTGACATCTCTTTTGACGCCGGTCCAATACAGGTGAGCGCGTGAATACATCCATCTAAAACTTCCAGCGGCGAAACCATCACAGGCACGTTTCCAAGGTCAACATTCGGCTTGGCGCCGAGGACTCCCACCGGCTGTACCGGAAGAATCAGGTTGTCATGCATCGCCCCCTGCCCCATGATCTCCTTCACGATAACGACCTTTTTCTTTCCCGGCCTTCTGACCTGCTCGAACGTTTCCGTATCCGCCACAAGGCTTTCATCTTCTAATACCGCCAGCGCCTCCCTGATCTCCTGCGTGATCACATCTGTAGCAGAGTGCGCCGCCAGCGGTCCTGGGCGTTCCATATTGGTTCCTTTAGTAATAATAACCTCTGTTTTTATAAGAATGTCTCCCTTATCGGGTGAACCTGGGCGTCCCCACATGATATTCTCATCCAGGAATCCTTCCGAAGAACCAAATTCACCGATCTGCACGCCATTCTCATCCGTTCCTGTTACCATCATAACAACGCCGTCCAGTACTCGGGTGACCCCGCTTCCCAGTTCCGCATCGCCTTCTTTCACCGCAATAGGCTGTACGTCGCAGATCGTCTCAGAATAAGTGTGATACTTGTCCGGTGTGATAATGTCGATCTTCAGCCTGTGGACCAAAGCCTGGGATTCTACTGCTTCTTCCTCAATCCCCTCACGAATGTAAAGGACCGTACCTTCGATCTTCGTCTGGGGTCCGCGTCTCACTTCCGTGATCTTGTAGTGCTTTCTCATCAGGCTTCTGAGTACCTTTTCCTGCCGCGGCAAATCCTCCGGCGCTGCAGCTATGCTTTCTCCCTGAACGGGAACAGCCGCCGGTGTAAGCGCCGCAGCGCCGCAATTAAAACCCATAGGCATCTCGATATGAATATCTTTTCCTTCTCCTATATGGATCTTAAGTACGCTCCCACAGCCCGATACAGCGTTTTGCACTGAGTCTGCCATAGCTGCCGGCTTTTCTTGTATTTCCGCCTTCTTAGGTTCAGGCGCTTCCTCCTCCGGCGCAGATATCCCTTCCAGCAGGTCCGCTGTAAGCGGCGTCAGGGAATCGCATGTTTTTAAAAGCTTTGCCCCCAATACCTGCTCGATCGTTAGCGCCCCGTCAAGCGTCAGCAGGTTGGAATCCACAAGATCATCAAAAATCGCCGGATCCTCCAGGTTCGCCGCCTGAATCACAATGCCTTCTTCCGCCCTGCAGCACAATACTGCCGGATCTTTTGCATGTTCTTTTGCTGTTTCAGCCGTAATTGACATAAGTTCTACCTCCTCATGATTTATCGCTTATTTTCCATTCGGTCTGTCCGTTCTACTTACCATCCGGAAGCTGTTCCACCTGTTTGGAAACGCGCAGATGCCGGTATAACGGGTGACCTATCGTTCTCATTGCATGATCTGTCTGATGGAATATCTTAAGCCCCATCTTCGGTGCAGATCCCATAACCGTATTAGAACAATCGGAACAATTTCCAATAATAATATACTCGCAGCCGTCCTTCTTAAACTGGATATTGTTCTTCGCCTGTCCCGGGCAATTCCCCGGACGCTCACACTTAAGCGGCGCACCCGGCTTATTCTCAACTGCCTGCTTGCACCTTGCCACAGATACGGGAACACCGTTCATTTTCCCGCAGATATCCCTCATCCTCTCTTCACTGCCGCCGCAGGCACATACCAATAAACCCACCTTGGCTCCGTGCAGATCCGGAAAATCAATCGTGACAATAATTCCTCCTGTCGTCTTCGTAATCGGCTCCTCTTCGGCAGCCGCTTTTCCGGTAAACGCACCTCCCATAATAATTTCCCCATAATTACCGTCAATGCCGCCGGAGCGTTCGATGAGTTCCCCAACACTCGTGCCCACCGGGACATCCATAAATACATGAGGCGCGTTCCCCCCGTTTATCTTACCGATCACAGTCAGGTTCTTAGAAAAACATGGCTTCCTCTCTTCGATCGCTTCCGCGACCCTCGCCAGAGTCTCTACATTGCAGACCACCGCGCCCGCTGCCGAAGGAAGCTGGGTAGTGTCAAGCTCTACGCCAAGACACTCCCGGACGACAGCCCGTTCCTCACCCATCGGATAAATGTCCGGAAGCAGGTGGATCGTAATCGCCTCTTCTCCTTTAAGCGCTTCTCTGAGCCTTGCAACTGCCTTTTCATTCTTTTTCTTGATTGCGAAAATTGCTTTTGCTGCATTGCATATTTCCATACAATGCTTT
The DNA here is from genome assembly GCA_946566415.1 of uncultured Lachnospiraceae bacterium. Classification (GTDB taxonomy): domain Bacteria; phylum Bacillota; class Clostridia; order Lachnospirales; family Lachnospiraceae; genus Allocoprococcus. The sequence goes on from CAMNWW010000005.1 coordinate 12,678, forward strand.
GTCCCCCGAACCACTTTCTCACAGTCTTCCTCGATCTGCCGGATGTTGTGGCAAAGCCCCGGCTCACATTCCGCCGCGTTCACCAGAATATACCCTCCGTCCAGATCTGTGCCGAGCTTGACCGCTGTCGGGAACCCGGCCCCGCCCATACCGACGACACCCGCCGCCTTCACCATTTCGAGCTTGTCCCCCTCCGGAATCGGCACATATTCATCCTTCTGTACTTCATCCGGCCTGATGATAATGCGGTCGTCCCGTACGTCTTCCACCACGCCGTAGACACTGGAAAAAATATTGGCTCCCAGTCCTGCGGGTTCTGCAATCAAGACGCCCTTTTCCACCCTGTCGCCAATCTTCACAACCGGCCTGCAAGGCGCACCCACATGCTGACGCAGCAAAATCTGTAAGTTACCCATGACCTTTCTCCTTTTCTTTAAACTTTCTTTAGATATATGAAAAGCGAACGTTAAAAAACGGCCGCTTCTTTTCTAAAACATTCATTAATACTGAGCTTCCGGATATGATAGATAATTTCTATAAATCTTTTCCATCCTGCATCCTTCTTTTTGGCGAGGGCATGTGGGAATCGAACCCACCCAGGACGCTCTTAACGCCCCACACTGGTTTTGAAGACCAGGAGGCACACCAGTTACCCATCTACCCCCATATACTACTCTCAGTACTCTTACTTTATCACAGTTTATTCTGTTTTTCAACAGTTATTCTGTTTTTTTATTATAGCAAATAAACATTGACTTTTCAAGGGTTTTCGGCCATAATAATTTATATAAACTGAACGCCATACTAGAATACGGTCTAGTATTTTTTAATCCGGTATTATTCATAGGTATTTTCTATTAATATTTTTAACAGAACGAATGAACCCCCGCCTGACGGCGGCAAATTTTCAAAGGAGGACACTATCATGGAAATCCATCCAAGATTAGACCCTGACGCGTTTGAAGCGTCTTTCCACGCTATTGACACCCACACTGTCGGGGAGTTCACCCGCATCATTGTCTCCGGCTTTCCGGAACTGAAAGGGGAAACCATGATCGAACGCAAGAATTTTCTTGCCCGCAACTATGACAAGTACCGCCGTGCTCTCATGTTTGAGCCGCGCGGACATCACGATATGTTCGGGGCTCTCCTTACAGATCCCGTCCACTCGGAAGCCGATTTCGGAGTTATTTTCATGGATACCGGTGAATACCTTAATATGTGCGGCCACGGTACGATCGGCTCTGTCACCGCAATCATTGAGACAGGCCTTGTCCCTGCACAGGAACCTTACACCGAGGTTGTCCTGGATGCCCCTGCCGGGCTCATCCGCACGAAAGCAGAAGTGAAGAACGGCAAGGTAATGAACGTAACGTTAACGAATGTACCCGCATTTCTCTATAAAGAGAATCTGACCACTGTTGTCGACGGCAAAGAAATTGTTTACGATATAAATTTCGTCGGAAGCTTTTTGCCCTGGTAGATATTGAACAGCTCGGATGGGACGTTAATGCAGAAATGATTCCCGTCCTAACTGATTTCGGCATGAAGCTGATCAGCCAGGTAAATGAGGAAGTTCAGATCCGGCATCCTGAGCTTGACATCACCACCGTTGATCTTGCAGAACTATACTGTCATACGGACACTCCCGGATGTAATAAGAGGAATGTTGTAATCTTTGGAGATCATATGGCCGACCGTTCTCCCTGCGGGACCGGAACCAGCGCAAAGCTTGCCGCTCTGTATAAAAAGAGGCAGATCGGCATTGGAGAACCATTCGTGTATGAAAGTTTTATCGGCTCCCGTTTTAAGGGCATTATCTTAAAAGAAACAAAAGTAGGAGAATTTGACGCTGTTGTTCCCCAGATTACCGGGAACGCTTATCTGACCGGGGAAGCCACTTATGTAATCGACCCGGACGACCCGTTGAAATACGGTTTTAAGGTCGGACGGTAACTGTAATCATTCACAGTTACTATCCACAGCCATTATTAAAAGAGAGGAATTGACATGCCCAGGAAAAAACGTTCTACGAAAAGCCGGATTATCAAAGCTGCTTGGAATCTGTTTTACAAAAATGGATATGACAATACGACAGTGGAAGACATTATCGCCCTCTCTAAGACATCAAAAGGGACGTTTTATCACTATTTTAAGGGGAAAGAGGCTCTATTAAATACTCTTTCCTACCTGTTCGACGAAAAATATGAGGAGCTTGCAAGCACGGTAGATCCGAATCTGTCCGCCTATGATAAGCTCCTCTACTTTAATCATGAACTTTTTAATATGATCGAGACAAGTATCGACGTAAGTCTTCTTGCCTGTCTTTATTCTTCCCAGCTCATCACCAAGGACCGGCAATCCCTGCTTGAGAGCGGACGTTATTACTTTACCTGGCTGACCGAGACGATCACCGAAGCGATCGAAAGCGGTGAATTTAAAGGAACCAGTACCCCCCAGGAACTCCTGAAGATCTACGCTATGTATGAACGGGCGCTGCTCTATGATTGGGCGCTGTGCAAAGGGAATTACTCCCTTACCGCATACAGCGATAAGCTGCTGCCGCACGTGCTGCGGCAGTTCGCGGAAGGATTTTCTCCTACGGTTCGATCATGAAGGATTCCTGCTCAATCCCCATCCCAGTCTCAACCATTTTCTGTATCAACTCTTCTAGTCCAGGCACATGCGTGTTTTTCAGCTTTTCCAGAGTCTCCTCACGGATAGGCTCCGCATACTCCTGAAATTTTTCAAATGTTTTCACATCCATAAGGAGCGGCTTCACCTCTGGGAAAATCTGTTTCTTAATATATTCAAAAATCTTTACTCCGCCGTAATCCAGGTCTCCGCTGTGGTAGTATTCCACCGGCTTTCCTTCCATGGCGCGCCGGAGTTTTTTTAAAAATTCTCTGTCCAGTGGTGAAAAATAGCCATGGCTGAAAATATAGAGGGTGTCCGACTCGAACGGCATAGAAATGTAATTCGCCTTATTTTCGATCGTTATGATTTTTTTCAGCCCCGGCTGATCCAGTTCCACCATAGAGCGCTTTAAAGTCTGGCTGTTAAGGACTGTCCCATAGACAAAGTCTGCCAGATCCACTCTTCTCGCCTCGGAACCGCGCCATATCTTCATCTTAAGCGGTCCTTTCACCGACAATTCCTGCGAATATTCCTCAATCATGATCTGCTCCAGCACAGTCCGGTTATCCATCTCCTCCGTGATCTCTTCGCAGTATTTCCGCGCAACAGCAATAATGTGACGTTCAAGCTGCCGCTCGAACACCTTAGAATCTTTGAGGAAATGTTTACTGAACACACGTTTCAGCATTGGCTCTTCCAAACCGTCGATACCGCGGAAACATGCCAGATACTGCTCCATCTTCTCGATGTCCTTTGAGATTTCTCCCTTCCCCAGCTTGATTCGCACCGACTCCCAGTAATGTTCAATCCAGTCTTTCTGGAAACCCTCGGATAACTCTTCCTCTACCTTCCGAAGATAATAGTTGACCCGCGCCTGCTTTGGCCAGATCTCTTCGCCGCCTTCCGCGTCTGCCAGCCGGTAGAATCTAGGAAGATTTTCCACCCGGTAAGCGATGGACTCAATATCACTGCCGCGGGTAACCCACTTTTTAATCTTTACCATACCCGCCGCCTCAAGTTTCACCGCCTCGTCTACTAATTCCTGCTTTCCACAGGCGTCATAATCCGCCTGCGTTATTTTAAGGGTCCTCCCTCCGGCTGCGCCTTCGCGCCAGTCCCTGCTGCTATGTTCGCTCTTTTCAATGATTTTCTTGATCAGATACATATTCTCCCCCTATTCTTCCACGTCCGCAAGCCTGTCAAATTCCATCTTTTCAAATTCTTGGATAGAAATGTGCCGCTTGCCAGGATTTGCATAAACAAAGGTTTTGTCTACATTTTCCAGGTAATTCTGGATTTTATCGTTCGTGGCGCTGATAACCGCCTGAAAACCAAGTCCCCGTATCAGCGAGATGCAGCTCGCCACCTTCTCTGCATCCATTTTTGAAAACGCCTCGTCCAAGACCACCAGCCTAAGCGTCGGCGCACGGTGAACCTTCGGTGAAAGATTGATGCGGTATACCTGTGCGAAACTGGCAAGGAGCGCCACATACAACGGGTTCTGTCCCTCCCCGCCTGAATTTTTCTTAATCATCTTGCCGAGCCCGATGGTCATCTCCTTCTCCCCCTGCACGATCTGCTGCATGTCAAAAGAAAGATATGTCCTGTAATCGGCGTATTTATCCATATTTTTCTTCGCTTCTTCCAGTTCCTCCCGGGTCGCGTTCTCCGGAGGAATGAAAATATTGATCAGTTCGCCTATCAGCTCTCCGTACTCCTCTTCATGCTCCATAGTGAACATATTCATCTGGTTTTCTATGGAATTCGTAAGCTCCGCCGGATTGATCTGAAGCGCGTCGTCCATAAACATCTTATAATATCTGCCGTCCGCCCCCTTATTCCTCGTGATCACGAACTGATATTTATCCTTCCCAAAATCCAGCCTGCTGATAATCCTGTTCAGCTCGTCCTTCTGCTGTATTGCCTCTTTGATAGAACTCCGGATCTTGAAAATGAAGTCGTCTTTAAAATGCTCTACCGCAGAACGCGCCTGTTCCCTTGCCGCCTCTCGGTAGGCTTCCAGCTCGTCGCATCCCAGATCGTCAAGCAGCTTATCATACGGCTCGTTGTCCTGAATGCTGACAGAAAACGTCCTGTTGGGGTACTCCCTCACATAGCAGCTCCTCGCATCCACCAATCTGCGGTAAGCCTCTTCCCTTTCTGCATCCACCCGTTCTTTCTCTTTCAAACGGATCCCTTTTAAATACTCGCAGTCCGAAGATTTGCGGCTGTCAAGATAACGGAAAAGCGCCTCCTCATACTCTGCATTTTCTGTAAAATCCTTTCGGCTTTCTTTCAAAAGTTCTTCTGTCTCCAGGTTTTTCTCCTTAAGTTTTTGTATCTCACTCGTATTTTTCCAAATCGTCTCCTGCAGGTCCGCCGCCTGTGCCCTCACTCTTTCCTGGCTGTCCTGCGCCTCTTTTAACTGCTGTTCCAGCTCTTCTACAGAATCCTTGCGCAGCTTCTCCATCTGCAGGATAAGTTCTTGCTTTCTCCGCTCTTTTTCAGCGATTGCCTTTGCGTCGCGGATCTGTCCCAGATAGTCCGCCGCAGGCAGAAGGAGAGCTTCCAGTTCCAGACACCGTTTCAGTTTCTCCAAAAGTTCCTGATAGGGAAGCCGCTCTTCTTGAAGCTGCATGCAGCGCGTCTCTAACTGCCGGATCCGCTGGCGCACACTAGTCTCCCCAATATAAGATCTGCGGGTATAATTCTCCGGATTAATATGCTGCAGCCGATAGCTGTGATACAAAACACAGTCAGTTGTAATCCCGATGCGGTGCTGTCTCAGTTCATCGATATTCGCACACTTCATAACATTTCCCAGGTAAAACTTCATGTACTCTCGCACATATGGCTCTTTCGCAATAATTTCTTCCGCCAAAGCGCCCTTTTTTACAGGATGTTCTTCCTGCATCACCTTCTCCGTGTCCAGAACGGCGGCCCGGAAATATTTCTTTTTATCCATCTGCTGGTAGATTTCCATCGCCGTCTTCGCATACTTCGGTTCCACAATCAAAAGGAGTTTGTTGTTCCCCATATAACCTTCCACTGCATTATGCCACTTCTCGTCCCTCACGTCGAGAAGATCCGCCAATATCTGCACATTGACAAACTTCCCGCATTCTTCTTGGAGCCGTCTTCGCAGTTCATACCGGGCCTGCTCAAGTTCCTTAGGATACGCTTTTCTTCCCTGTTTCAGCTCGCCAAGCTCCAGACGTGCTTCCCTTTCCTCTTTTTTAATCCTCCGAAGCTCACCGTCCGCGTCCCGGCGTTCCTCCTCAAGCTCAACGCGCATCTGAACAATGCTCTCTTTCAGGCGCATTAGCCCTTCCTGTGAAATACTTCCCGCGGCAAATTTATTAATATCTTGTAAGGTCTGGTTCGAGGTCAGTTCGACCTCCCTCCATCCGGCAAGACGGCGCGCCGTCTCGTCCAGACGTGATTTACTTCCTATCAGTCTCTCCAGCGTCTCGTTTAGGCCCTCCAGCTCTTTCTCCATCGCCTTATACCCACTGTCGCCAAGACGCAGAAGAAGATCTTCATATTCTTTTTGCAGCTCTTGCTGCCGCCTTTCCAGTCCCGTTTTCGTCTCTCTTAGTTCCTCAATCCCCTTTTCTCCGGATAAAATCTTATCCTGGTACTCAGAAATCTTTGCCTCAAGCCTCATCATTTCCAGCCGGCGGATCTGGTACTCCATTTCCCTGGCCTGTTCCTGCTTGTCCGCAAACACGTCGAATACACTGCGCATTTCCTTAAGACGCCGAATTTCCTCCAGCGTCTCCTCAATCTTGCTGCGCATCCGCCCGTACTGCATGACGCTTTCCTGCATATCCTCGATCTGGATATCCTGCTCCATGCAGATATACTCTTTCACAAAGTCTTCCAGCTTGATATTCATCCGAAACGGAATCGCCCTCCTAAACAGACGCGGAAATTTTTCCCGGTCCAGTCCTCCCAGATAAATATCGTAGAGATTACGGCGGAATCTTTCATTGCTGGTCCCCACGTAGCATTCTTCCTTTGAGAAATTCCGCTGCAGATACTCGCGCAGCTCCGCTGTGGTCAAGCACCTCCTGTCAGCCCGGTACTGATTCGCGAGAAGTTCGCCTGTATGCCAAAAAAAGAGACGGCTGATCTCATTTGTCGCTGTTTCCACATCGAAAACCACGCCCACACACTGCTTTTCCCGCGTATCTGTCTGTGTAAGCTCCAGCACAATCGTACTGGAAAAATTACTGTTCCTCAAATACTGCGACTCATTATTTTCACTAATATTCACCATGCCGCGGAGATACTCCAACAGGGTACGGTCTGAGTCGTCCGCCGCTGCTTTATTGAAAAACCCCCGTCCGTCCGTATTGGCGTAAAGAACAATCTGCATCGCGTCAATGACAGTCGATTTCCCACTGCCCGAATGCCCGGTGAAAAAATTGATCCCCTCGTTTAAGGACAGCACTTTTCGATCTATGTAATGCCAGTTATTCAGGCATATCTTCGAGATTGCCCTGAATGGCTGCTGTCTCCCCATCTTCTCCAATGTACTCCTCCTCGCTAAAAGTTCCCAGAAGTTCCCTGACTGCGTCCCCCATCAGCACCGCGTGGATGCTGGGATAAATGATGATCCGTGTATCCTCATTCAGCTCTTCCAACAGATCCAGCGGCTCAATAATCTGATATTTTTTAAGAAGCGCGATCGTCCTGCGCATCTCCGTAGAGGACGGGATCCCTGAAAGCGCCCGGAAGTCTCCCGCCTTACCGTTTACCGCTCCCAGTGTGGTAACGATCTGGCTGCTGCTTGAAACCGCGGCCATCTGCTCCTCAAAAATCAGTTTCAGCACCAGAATATAAACTGTCGCAAGCCTGGGAAGCTTCTCTCCCCAAAGTGTTTCCCCCTGGATATACAGAATCCCTGTGTGAACATTTTCACGCAGAATAATTCCTGCTATCTTAAAATAAAATTTCAAAAATTCTATATGTTTACTGCATGTCCGGTACTCCTTTACATACTGCATCCTGCCCGAACGTTTATCGTATTTTCTTTCAAGTATGAATGTCTGGCGGTATAAAACCTGGATCACCTCTGTAATCTGTTCCTGCTCTTCCTGGGTCAGCTGTTCATAATACTCGATCATATTTTCCCCTTTTCCTCTTTTCCGTCAGGCGATCTGCATCAGGTACCTTTCCTGACAAATCGAAGCGCAGGATACCGGTATCCTGCTTTTTCCAGCATTTTGGCCTCTTCTTCCAGAACCATGTAACTGCTGTTCCTTCGTGTACTTAAATCGTAAGCAAGAATCAGTTTCTCAAATTCCTCCTCCGACGATATATCCACCTGCGACGCATCCATAATTTCATCTAACATATGCGCCTCTATAAATTCCTCGATCTGCTTCCTACTGTACCGTTTCTGTATGCGGTTCAGCCTGAGCACATCTTCCCTGTCCAGATCTTCCTGCAAAACCTCCGGTTCCATCTGGCTGATAAAATCCTTCCTTGCCCTGCGGCGTTTATAGAGCGACTTCTCCGATAAAATCTCAAGAAAAGAAAGATTCATCTTCTCTCCCGCCTGCCGGATGACCGTATCGTAATCGTTTGCTTCACCGATATGATTCAGGATTTGAACGATCAGCCCTTTAGTGTCTGTCTCTCCACTGAGGAGATAGTTCAGACGCGTCACCGTAGCCCGTACATACTTGGTATGTTCCTTGTCCATATTGGAAATCCTGTGTTCAATGTCGTCAAATCCCCGCTCGATCTGATCCAGAAGATCCAAGACATCCTCCTTCGTATCTCCCGCCGCCCTGGAACGGGCGCGCACCGCCTCGATCCAAGATTCATTTTCCCGCATGTCCCGCAGACATTTCTTCATATCAGCCTTGTAAATATAAAAATTGTCGGATGTCTTGAGGATGTGATATTTCTTCCTCACGATCTCCTCCACGTATCCGTCCAGATGTTCCCGCAAAAGGTCGCCGTAGAACCGCTGATCCAAAAGCCTTGCAAAGAAACGGTCCATATTATGAAGCATGTCCTGCAGCGCCTTATTCAGCCTCCGGGTATTCACAAGCGCCGTCCTGAGCATATTCAGGCTGGCCTTCTCATTTTTCCAAAAGGAGTACAAAGTCGCATAGGCATTCTGAATATAAATCTCCGTCTCTTCCAGCTCCTCGGACGTAAGACGTTCAAAAGCGTCGACAAAAATCGCCGCATAATCAGGAATCACGATGTTCGTCACCATCTCACTGTAATCTTCAATCTTCTTCAGCCATCCCGTTCTGGTAAGCCAATTCAAAACGCGGGAAGACGGGGTTTCCAGCATATCAAATTCCGTTTCTTCTTCCTCACGCATCAGCTCGAACCGTTTCTTCGCATACATATCGCTCAAAATCTGGATGCACGCTTCCCTGGTAAGAAAATAATTATTGTACTGATATTCTTCATTGATCACCAGAAGTGCCTCGATATATGCCTCTCTGTTCGCAGAACGGAACAGGCCCCAAAAGGTATCCGGAATCTCAAAACGTAACTGCATTGTAAGCTCCCATCATCGGCCCCTGCCGTTTTTCGTATTGATCCTCTTTATCCGATTATACTATTTTTCTATAAGAAGTACAAGAAGAAGTGACTTGAAAAACTTATCTGTTCTCTTTTTGAGTCCAAATTGAAAAAGGGCTGAACCCTGCCTCGCACAGTTTTCAGTCCTTTTCATATGAGTCTTTCCCCGCCTTATTCACTTAGACCATGCACTCGTGCATGTCCTCTTCCTCGACTCCCACACTCGCCATCACGCTTTTAAGGGACCCCCGGCGCTCAAGCGGCGCGCACCACGCCAGTCCGCACCCGGCGGAAATCTCTCTCGGAACAGGAATCAGCCGCCCTTCCTCCTTCTGTTCCTTACACGCCTTCTCCATCGCCATCGCGTCTGCTGTTGTATGGAATGTTACCACTAGTTTTAACTCTTTTTTTCTCATTATTCAATCACAATTTCAAATTCAGAGCCTTTCTCTGTCGTTGTCGCCTTCTTCCCACGGTCCTTCGCAAACTTCTCGACATTCGTCTTCTGGTGTGCTTCACTTACCAAAACCTTGATCGGACCGTCTGCATTCTTTAATGCCTCCGCCGTCATCATGAGCGGTTCCGGGCAGGAAAGTCCTCTTGCATCTACTTCTTTCATATTATTTTCCTTCTTTCTTAGAATACCATAATTTCATATCAATATCCACTAACAATTTCACTGTTACTATTTTTTCGCCGTCTCTCTCTTATTCGTAAATGCGATCACAAAACATACAACAATACAGATAACACAGGCAACTTTACCGTTCATCGGTACTGCGCCCGGCACAATCTGCTGTGTCTCTGCGTTCATTGCCGTTCCGCTCGCCGCAAGTCCCAGGTTATGGCAGAGCGCCGCTCCGAAGAATAGCCCCAGGACTGTCACAGCAGCGTCAGAAGAACCCTGTCCCGCCAGAATCAGTTGTCTGAGCGGACATCCTCCCGCAAGAACAGCCGCAAAACCTACCGCATACATGCCAAGGATGTTCCAGATGAACTCAGAATGCGCGATTACGCCCGGCGTATCAAAACCTACCACAAATTTCCCCATTGCAAGATTAAATATCAGCATGACTACGAAAAGCCCTCCGATCACTGTGAGCAGATCGAAATTCTTCATCAATACCACGTCGCGGATACTTCCTGCAAAACACATCCTGGACTTCTGTGCAAACGCGCCGAATACCAAACCGCCGATTAAAGAAAGGATAATGGGGGCATGCATACTTCCCGGTCCTGCCGTGCTGGCTTTAAGCAGCGAAGTGCAAAGCGCCAGAATCAAGATACCAACCATAATGATCGGCAGTACCGCGCCGCTTGCCTGATTCGTCTCATGAGACCTTCCCAGGCTGAATCCCTTTTTCAGTGCAAAAGCGCCCGTAGATACGCCCAAAATAAATCCGATAAGCGCAACCCATGCATTCAGGTCGCCTGCGGACATCCGGATCACCATACGCAGTGGGCATCCCAAAAACACAAGCGAGCCGATCATGATAACGATTCCCAGCACGAAACGGATAAGCGGTGAAGAACCCGCCACAGAACGATACTCCTTCGTCGCGATGGAAATGATGAATGCGCCGCATACAAGACCGATGATCTCCGGCCTTGCGTACTGAACCGCCTCTGCCTGATGCATCCCCAGGGATCCTGCCATATCGCGCACGAAGCACGCAATACAGAACGCCATATTTGCCGGATTCCCGAAATACGCCAGACATGCCGCCACGAGCCCGCATACTACGCCGGCCAGCGCAAGTTTCTTCTTTGAGTCTGCTAAATTCATGTTACTTCCTCCTTCGTTTCTCTCATTTCTTTCTCTTTATTCCTCGGACGAAAGCTCTCTGACCGCATTCACCGCGGTCTCCACTTCCTCCTCCGTATTATAATGGGAAAAGCTGAACCTGACAGCTCCCTGTTCCACCGTCCCAAGAGCCTCGTGCATCAGCGGTGCACAATGCCCTCCCGGACGAGTAGATATATGATATGTCATAAGAAGCTCATCGCTTACTTCCGAAGAATCATAATCACGAATATTTAAAGCCACAATAGCACAACGCTCCTTTGAGGAAAAATCGCCGTAAATTTTCACTCCTGGAATAGCTTTTACTCCCTCGTAGAACTTCCACATCAGTTCCTGCTCCCGGCTGCGGATCGTATCGATTCCTTCCCGCATCAGATAATCTGCGGCCGCCTCAAGCCCCGCGATACCGTGTCCGTTCAAAGTCCCAGCTTCAAGAGCCGTAGGCATCTCTGACGGATGTTTCTTATTGTAGGTCTGTACGCCGCTTCCGCCGGATTTTAACGGACGTACCGCTACGCCTGTCCGCACATAGATCCCTCCTGTCCCCTGCGGGCCGAGAAGGCCTTTATGTCCTGTAAAACACAAAATATCAATTTTCATTTCCTGTACGTCGATCGTGAAAACCCCCGCTGTCTGCGAAGCGTCTACGATAAAAAGGAGCCCATGCTTTACAGCAATCTCCCCCACACGCCTAATATCTACCAGATTACCCGTCAGATTCGACCCATGGGTACATATGATCACCTTCGTATTTTCCCTGATTTCCCGCTCAAAATCTTCATAGTCGATCCGTCCCCGTCCATCACTCTTTAAAATTGTCAGCTCCACACCTTTTTCTTCTAACGCATAGAGTGGACGAAGCACCGAATTATGCTCCAGCATTGTCGTAATCACATGGTCTCCCGGCTCAAGCGTCCCTTTCAGGGCAATGTTCAGGCTTTCTGTGGAGTTGGCTGTAAATGCGATCTGCTTTGGGCTTTCCGCATGAAAAAGCTGCGCCAGCCGTTCCCTCGCCCCGTAAATCGTACGGGACGCCGAAAGAGAAGCTTCGTTTGCTCCCCGCCCTGCATTTCCCATCGAACACATGGCTGCTGTGACCGCTTCGATGACCTCCTTAGGTTTCTGCATTGTCGTCGCTGCATTATCCAAATATATCATAATACGTCTCCTTACCTCTTAAAATTCATCGCCGAATAGGCGACCTAACCACATCGCACGAGTTGCCCGACAAATGAGTCCACCGTCGATTTTTCCGTGCTTTGCACTTCCAAAATCGACAAAAACATTCGCAATTCGCTCATTTTTCTGCGAAAAATGGCTTCTTGCTCATGTTTTAGCGGGACCCATAGACATAAAAATACATGC
>CAMNWW010000006.1 GCA_946566415.1 uncultured Lachnospiraceae bacterium
GGGCTGCTCTTTTGTCTGCCCTGAATCTGATACTTTCCTTATGAATTATACCACAAAGCACATAATATTCAATAATCATCTTGAATGTCGTTGTTTCTTTGAAAAAGGTGAAAATAATAAAGCACAAAATGTTGGATTGGGTGCAAATAATACATAAAAAAAGTTGAGAATTGGTGCGATTTATGATATGGTGAATTCATCAAACGCTTGGAGGTTCGTCTATGGAACGGAATGCTTTGCAAAAATTGATAGACTGGGATAGCAATAAACGCAAAAAACCCCTGATTGTCTGGGGGGCAAGACAGGTAGGTAAAACTTATCTTGTTCTGGAACTTTTTGCTAAAGCTTATTATAAAGATAACTACATTTATGCGGACTGTAAAAAAGAGGACGAGATACGTGAGTTCTGCTCTCAGACCGCCAATGCGGAAAAAATCATGGAATACATTTCGCTGAGAAAAGGCAAGAGGATTAATGAAAATACTCTTTTGATTTTTGACGAAGTGCAGGAATGTCCTAATATTATTTCTTCGCTCAAATATTTCTGTCAGGATTTTAGAGAGATTCCCGTTATTGCGACCGGCTCTATGGTGCGTATTAAACTTCAAAGAGAAACGCACAAAAGAGGATCGAGGGACAAAGATAAGTTCCTTTTCCCTGTAGGAAAAATCAATCAAATGACGATATATCCTATGACCTTTGACGAATTTCTGATGAACAGTAACGAGATGCTTTATAATACCATTAAAAAGGCTTACGAAAACAAGCAGCCATTGGATAAGCAAGTTCATGAGTTAGCAATGGAGCAAGTATATAGATATCTGCTTGTGGGCGGTATGCCTGAAGCCGTGGAAGCTTATATTGACGACAATAACCTACTTGATGCAAGAGAAATTCTTAAGGCTTTGTACGACAACTATCTTTCTGATATGGAGTTGTACCAGGCAAGTCAGGAAGCTGTCTTGCGTTCCCGGACCTTGTTCCAAAATATTTACAGAGAGCTTAATAAGGAATCTAAAAACTTTTCTCCTGGACTTATTGAGGAAAAGGGCAAAACAAGAGATTTTGCAACATCTATTCAGTGGCTCACAATGGCACATGTCGTCAATCAATCTTTCCAGTTGAAAGAGCATATTACAATGCCGCTTATGCCGGATAACGAAAGCAACTTTCGTCTGTTTCTAGGTGATATTGGTATGTTCTCGCATCAAAGCGGTATCAATGCCGCTTCGTTTATATCGAGCGAAAGAGAAAACACCCTGTCGGGCATTTTTTTTGAAAACTTTGTCGCTAACGAGCTGACCGCAAAGGGACATAAACTCTTTTATTGGCGTGGCAAAGCATCTTCCGAACTTGAGTTTATTATCGAGTCGGACAATAAACTGTATCCGATTGATGTGAAAAAAGGAAGAGGAACGCTCAACTCTCTTGAGAAGTTCTCAAATCACAATAAATTCGAGTTTGCCATTAAGGTGTCTAAAAATAATTATGGCTATAATCCAGAGCAAAAGCTGCTCACGATACCGTTTTACTTTATTCCATTCGTAGCAAAAGACCTCGCCGACGGAACAATGGCAATATAATATTTTTGAGAAATTATTTTAACCTGAAACAACTCTGAAATATTCCGCTGTTATGATGACGCTGTAAACATAAAAAACAAGCAAGGCGTCAGGACTTGCAAAAGGAGGTTGCTATGAAACGTGTTAAAAAGTGGAAAAGCATTTTGGCGGTAGGAGGTTTTGCTGTCGTATTGTCAGTCGTATATGTTGCCGGCAGCAAGGCGGCGATGGGGAGCTCGGAGGCCCATGCGGAAGACTCGGCGAAGGTGAAGCTGGAAGAGCGTTCCGATAAGGATATTGCGGCGGAAAGCGATAATTTTCTCCAGACGAGCAGGCAGTTTGCGCAGGAATTGCTTGAAGAAAGCGGAGAATGCCCTCTCCTTGACGAATATGCAAAGGAACATTGGGGAAACAGTTCGCTGGAGAATATTATGAACGACGTCAACGCAGGAGACGGCGCAAAAGATGCGATCCTTGAAGTCTGCAAGGAAAATAATATCGACGTTAAAACAGCGAAGATCAAAGATCTGACGGAGGAACAGATCGTATGGATAGACCAGGAAGTGTTCCGTAATTCCGATCATCCATTGGAGTAGATTAAAATGGCGAGAGTGTTGATCGTAGAAGATGATAAAGCAATAAATGAACTTATGGTACGGACACTATCGGTGAACGGACATCAATGCCTTGCCGCCTATACAGGCGGCGAGGCGCTTTTGATGGTAAAAAAGGAAACGGTCGATCTCATCCTTTTGGATATCAACCTACCGGACATGGACGGATTCCGCGTTAAGAAGCAGCTCCCGGATATTCCGGTTATCTATGTGACGGCGCGCGACGGGATCGGGGACCGGGTGAGGGGACTGGACGGCGGCGCGGAGGATTACATTGTAAAACCGTTCCATATTCAGGAATTGATCTCGCGCGTAGGCGTCGTCCTGCGCCGGTATAAACGGGAGAACACCTTTTATCTGGGACAAGTAAGGGTTGATCTGTTATCTTCCAGGGTATATTTGGATGAAAAGGAGATCACTCTGACAAAGAGGGAGTTTGAACTGCTGAAAAGCCTTATCTACAACAAGAATATAACTATGACAAGGCAGCAGCTCTTAAACGCGGCTTGGGGATGGGATTATGAAGGGGACGAAAGAACCGTTGACGTGCATGTCCAGCGGCTCAGGAAGAAGCTGAACTGGGAAAATTATATTAAGACTGTATATAAAACGGGCTATAGATTGGAGATGCCGCTTTGAAAATCTGGGAAAAAAATTATGTTCTGACAATGACGCTTTTGATCACCATCTTATTTGGAGGCATCTTTTTTATTCAGCAGTATTCTTTTTATTCAAATCTGGATAAATGCTGTGAAAATTCTCTTTTTAATGAAGGCAGGCTGGAATACTCCATACAGCCGTTTCTGGAGGACGGCAGCGAGGGGGCGAGGCTGGGATGGTACTGTAAAAGTCTGGAGAAGCAGCATATTTTTCTGCAGGTAAAAAAACAGAATAATGTATTGGCGGACAACAGACCGTTTTCGTGGGAGGGAAATAAGGAAAAAGATTTCCAGATCGTAAGAGACGGCGGCGGGATATACGCATGTATCGCAAACACTTATCTTGAACCATACAATGGTGAGATTTCTATTATTTATATGGAAGATATCAGCGCTTTATACGAAACGCAGAAAAAACAGATGCTGCTCCTTCTGGCGGCGGCAGTTTTTATCATACTCCTCCTTTCGGCGATCCTGTACAGTGCAATGAAAAAAATTTATGCACCGGTCAGCAATATCGCTCACGAGCTGAGGACTCCCCTGACGTCGATCCAGGGATACGCCCAGTATATTCTCCTTGGAAATATTGGCGCCAAAGACATTGCATTTGCGAGCACGCAGATCGACGAACAGGCTCGGCACATAAATGTGTTGATAGAAAACCTGCTGATTATGGGAAATCTATGGGATGGGAAAATAAAGATGAGACAGATCGAGACGGAGCCGCTGATAAAAGACTTGAAAGAATATTTCCCTTATTTGAAGGCGCAAAGCCAGGTCAAATATTTGTACGGGGACAGGGAGTTACTTCTCAGCCTTATGAGGAACCTGGTGTCCAATACATGCAGGAACGGGGAAAATGTGAGTTTGATGTTTGAAAAAGATGCGGTCACGATATACAATGAAGACGATCATCTGGAAGAAAAGATGCTGGATATTTTGAACGGCGGACATGCGGTTCCAAAGGAAAAGATAAACGGAAAAGGGGTGGGAGTACCCCTATGCCGTGAGATCGCAAGGATGCACCGGGGGAAGCTTAGATATCGAAACGTACCGGAAGGCGGCGTTGAGATTCGTATGGAGATGCCGAATCAGAAGAGATTTTCTTCTTAAGAAAATCCATATTTTATCCGAAATAAATAATAACTGTTTTACTATTGTGAAGGAATACTGAAAGGGGAACGCCTTATGTACGAATGTGGATACTGTCATCCTGTGGGAAACGCTCCGATCACTCTCTGGGCGGAGAAGATCTCTTCGGCACAGATGGAAAATATAGAGAAAAATTTTGTTTCGGTAAAACCGATGAATGATACGCCGCTGGCGATCCCGAAAGATAGGTCCGCCGCAGTCGAGGGCACTTCCGCCGCCGCGCCCACAAGAAGCGGGGTGATCTCGGTTATTCGTCATGCGACTCCATATTATACCGGGTATTCCAGGATTGATAATGCGATTGTGGACGCCCTAAAGGGAAAAAGCCAGGAATTAAAAGATGGCGTATATGATATTATCTGGAACGATCTTCTTCCGAACAATGTCCATGGCCTTGAGGAGCCGGATCGGAAAGCGCTTATTTCTCTGGGAGTGGAGAAGGCTCAGTATCTTGCCGATAACTTCATGGATGATAAGACAAAGAATTCCTTCATGGATGCGGTACGCCAGATAGCGAAGATCGGTATGGAGGGAAAGCGCGTCGGGACATGCGGGATGGAATATAGTGTGAAGCACGTCGTTCAGATAGACGGGGACGGCTATGTGCACGACGACAATGCGGATCTGTATCTATTTGCCATGGAAAAATCAGACCCCAAAGCGTTCGCAGCTTATAAGAAACTGTTGAAATCATCGAAAGGAGACGAAGTAGAAGCCGCCTTTTTCACCCTTCACTGGGCAATGAAGCATTTAAGCTTGGTCGAGGCAAACAGGACGGATTATGAAAAGCTCCGGGACGAACGTTATGAAAAGCTGGAGAAAGTGAAACTGGATCAGACATTTTCCGGAGCGGACACTTCCAGCAAAGAGAGTTTCCTTGCGTCGATTGCGGAGAAGCTTAAGTCCGCTCAAAGTCCGAATATAGTGAACACAGAGTTTTTCCTAAAGCGGTTGGCGGAAATGACACGGACGCAGGGAAAATACCTGGCCGGGAGGCGGCGGATGCTGTCTGCAATGGCGTAAGAACAGTAACTATAAGCGGACGTTATTATCCACGGACCTGATATGGCTTGATGGCAGAATTCAGCCATCAGGCTATATTTTTGCATGAAAGGAGATATGAATGAAAAATCAATATGATAAGACCATTACAGCCTGTTTTGTGGGGTATATTGTACAGGCGTGCGTCAATAATTTTGTACCCTTGCTGTTTTTAACTTTTCAGCGTTCTTATAATATCCCGCTTTCGCAGATCACACTTTTGGTGACCTTTAATTTTGGGATACAACTTCTGGTGGACCTTCTGGCGATCGGATTTGTAGATAAGATAGGTTACCGCATGTCGATGGTCGCGGCGCATGTGACGGCGGCGGCGGGAATGATTCTTTTGACGATACTGCCGGAGATACTGCCGTCGCCGTTTATCGGGATATTGGTTTCTGTAATGGTGTATGCCGTCGGGGGAGGGCTTCTTGAGGTAGTGATAAGCCCGGTGGTGGAAGCCTGTCCTTCCGACAACAAGGAGAAGGCTATGAGTATGCTGCATTCCTTCTACTGCTGGGGCCATGTGGGAGTCGTACTGCTTTCTACCGTATTTTTCCAGGTGTTCGGTATAGGGAACTGGAAGATACTGGCAGTCTTATGGGCGATGCTCCCGCTTTGTAATGGGCTTGTGTTTACAAGGGTTCCGATCGCGCCGTTGATAGAAGAGGGCGAGAGCGGCCTGCGGTTAAAGGAACTTTTCGGAATTAAGATATTCTGGATACTTTTGATTATGATGGTCTGCGCAGGGGCAAGCGAGCAGGCAGTGAGCCAGTGGGCCTCCACCTTTGCGGAGAATGGGCTGGGGATTTCCAAGACGGCGGGAGATCTTGCGGGTCCGATGGCGTTTGCGGTACTTATGGGTACGTCCAGGACATTTTATGGGAAATACGGCGACCGTATACGTTTGGAGAAGTTTATGATATACAGCAGCATCCTGTGCATCCTCTCCTATCTTGGGATATCTTTGATTCCGATCCCGCAGCTCAGCTTGGTATCCTGCGCCCTCTGCGGACTTTCTGTCGGAATCATGTGGCCGGGAACATTCAGCAAGGCGTCCGCGGTCCTGCCAAAGGGCGGAACAGCGATGTTTGCGCTTTTAGCTTTAGGAGGAGATCTGGGATGTTCAGGAGGTCCGACCGTCGTAGGAATCGTATCCAGTACATTGGGAGATAATCTGAAGATGGGAATTTTAGCGGGGGTTATCTTTCCGGTTTTGCTCCTCACAGGAATCATTCTTTGCAATAAAAGAGTTGAAAAATTTTAAAGGAATCCTTAAAATATTATGAAGTCCCTTGAACAAGTATAAAAGATAGAGTATATTTTTAGCAGATATCGCACGGTCTTAGAAATCAGGAGGGACGACAGGAATATGGGGCAGATACGAAAGAAAGCATCAGGGATTATTCCAAACGACCGCGTGTTTCCGCTTTTGCTGGCAGTTTTGTGGAACTTTGCCGTTTACGGAGGAGCAAGGATGCTGGCAGGAGACTGGCACCATTATAATATCGAGAGTCCTTTGGATGCCCTGATTCCTCTTTGGACGCCTTCCTGCGCCGTTTATCTGGGCTGCTATCTGTTTTGGGCTGCGAATTACATTTTGATTGCAAAGCAGGAGAAAGCGGAGGTCAGCCAGTTTTTTGCAGGGGATTTTCTTTCACGTATTGTCTGTCTTGCTTGCTTTTTACTTTTTCCGACAACAAATACCAGACCATATGTGGAGCCGGATGGTTTCTGGAATCAGGTCATGCTTTTTGTGTATTCCGTAGATGCTGCGGATAACCTTTTTCCTTCGATCCACTGTCTGGTGAGCTGGCTTTGTTATGCGGGAGTGCGCGGGAAAAAGGCGGTTCCTCTCTGGTATCAATGGATTTCCTTTGTTTTTGCGGTTATGGTCTGTGTTTCAACACTAACGACCAAGCAGCATGTGATTGTGGATGTGGCCGGCGGCGTCCTTTTGGCGGAAGCCTGTCTGTGGGTTGGGAGAAGACCTGCAGTCTGGCGGACTTACGAAAGGCTCTGGGATAAAGTGAATGAGAAAATATACCGGGTAAGGAGAAACAGAGAATGACTAAAAAGAAAATTGTCTGGAATACAGTTTTTCTGATTACAGTCTTTCTCCTTACAATTTATGGTGTTTTTTATGGAGAAGACTTGGGGGCGATGATGGACGCCCTCAGGAAGGCGGATATCAAATGGCTTATTCCGGGAGTAGCGCTTGTGACTTTTTTCATTTGGGGAGAGTCTATTATCATATGGTATATGATGCGTTCTTTTGGAATACGTTTAAAAAAAAGGATATGCTTCCTGTTTTCTTCCGTGGGATTTTTCTTTAGCTGTATCACGCCTTCAGCGACGGGCGGACAGCCGATGCAGATTTATTTTATGAAAAAAGAGAAGATACCGATTCCGTTCGCTACAGTGATTTTGATGATTATAACGATTACGTATAAGCTAGTACTCGTTGTAGTCGGGGTTAGCGTAATGCTGTTTGGCAAAGGATTCATGCGCCGATATCTGGGAAGGATCATTCCAGTCTTTTATCTGGGGGTCGCTTTAAATGTTTTCTGCGTGACGTTTATGACGATACTGGTGTTCCATCCGATTTTGGCGGAATCAGTGATCGAAAAGGGAATGAGTTTTATGGAGCGGCTCGGCCTGCTGAAACGCAGTCAGGCGCGGCGGGAGAAGTTTCATGCGGCAATGCAGGTCTACCGTGAGACGGCCGTTTATCTGAGAGAGCATGGAATGGTGCTGTTTTACGTTATTTTGATTACCTTTGTCCAGAGAATAGCGCTGTTTGCGGTAACGTGGATGGTCTATCTGGCATTTCATATGAAGGGAACATCCATGTGGGATGTTGTGCTTTTGCAGGCGGTGATATCGGTTTCTGTTGACATGCTTCCGCTTCCGGGAGGAATGGGCATCAGTGAAAGCCTGTTTTTGAAAATTTTTCTTCCGGTCTTCGGGGCAATAACGCTTCCGGCGATGGTCGTATCAAGGGGATTGGGATATTACAGTCAGCTGTTCATCAGCGCGTTATTCACGGTTGTAGCGCAGATTTATTATTCAGCGGTCCGTTCTGTCCCTGAAAAGGAATGAGAAAGACGAAAGAAGAGAGGGGAGTTAAGAATGTTAGGATTTTGGGATTATACAGTAGTGCTCACTTATATCAGTTTTGCTTCTTCAGTCACAGGTATGTGCTGTGCGATGGAAGGACATTTGAATTGGGCGGTATTCTTTCTGGCTGTTTCAGGACTTTGCGATATGTTCGACGGGAAGATCGCGCGGACGAAAAAGGACCGGACGGAGGATGAGAA
Source organism: uncultured Lachnospiraceae bacterium (assembly GCA_946566415.1). Classification (GTDB taxonomy): domain Bacteria; phylum Bacillota; class Clostridia; order Lachnospirales; family Lachnospiraceae; genus Allocoprococcus. Next base: position 8,349 of record CAMNWW010000006.1, read on the forward strand.
GAGCTTTGGGATTCAGATTGATTCTCTATGCGACATCGTGTGCTTCGGCATACTTCCGATCATTATTTGCTATAAGGCGGGTATGAGATGGTGGTACAGCTTCCCGATCCTGGTATTCTACGGACTGGCAGGAGTCGTCCGTCTTGGATATTTTAATGTGATGGAGACCAAACGCCAGGCGGAGACAGATGAAGATAAAAAGTATTACCGTGGGCTTCCAATCACATCTATGGCGATTGCGCTTCCCATTTTGTTTGTTGTCGCGCCTCTTTTGCCGGGGAAACTGGCTTTCCATGCAGCGCTTCACATTGTGGTGCTGGCCGTAGGTATCCTTTTTATTACAAATTTTAAAGTCCGCAAACTGAATACAGTACAGTTGTTTGTGCTTGTGGCAGTAGTTGCCCTGGCAGTCCTGATTATGGTGCTGGCGGGAAGAAGCTTTTGGTATTATATGCACCGTCGTATGGCGAAAGGAGGAGGGGTATGTATCTTGCAGCGGATCGCAAACGGAAGGTAAAGACCGAAAATTCGGCACAGGACCGTCTTCTGGAGGCTCTGTATGGGCATTGGTATGGACGTATTTTGTTAAAGCCGTTAGTCTCGCCGGCATTTTCCCGGCTGGGAGGAAGAGTTTTGGACTCCAGAGCATCCACGATCTTGATTTGTCCGTTCATCCGGAACCATTCTATTGATATGTCCGAGTATGTGCCGAAGAAATATACATCTTACAACGATTTTTTTAAGAGGGAGATGAAGAAGGAGGCCAGGAAAGTAGACGCGGCGGGCGATGTTTTAGTCAGCCCCTGCGACAGTCGGGTAACGGCCGCGAGAATTACGGAAGAAAGTGTATTTTCAATCAAACAGACCCAATATACAGTAAAAAGTCTCCTCAGGAACCGCAGGCTGGCGGAAGGATTTGCGGGCGGTTATTTATGGATATTCCGGCTGTGTGTCGAAGATTACCATCATTATATTTATGTCGACGACGGATATATATCCAGGAATGTCCATATTCCAGGCATTTTCCATACGGTGAACCCGGCGGCGGGGGACAGGCTGCCGATCTATAAGGAGAATACGAGAGAGTACGCACTTCTCCGTTCCGCCAATTTCGGTCCGGTGATCCAGATGGAAGTTGGAGCTATGTTGGTCGGGAAGATTGAGAACAGTCCTGGGAGGAAGGAAGTCCGGCGGGGAGAGGAAAAGGGATGTTTCGCTTTCGGCGGTTCGACGGTTATCCTTATGACGCAGAAGGGCAGAGTTTGTCCTGATGAAGATATTCTTAGAAATTCAGAGCTGGGAATAGAGACAAAAGTAAAGCTTGGAGAACAGGTTGGAAAACGCCCTTAAACAGTTAATGTTCAAGGGCGTTTTTGTCAAGTCGTTGACAATCGTTTAAAAAATATTATAATAAAATTTGACAAATACATTCGGAAAAGGAGAGGAGAAAAAGCTATGAAATACGTAATTCTCGGCGGCGTAGCCGCTGGAACAAAGGCTGCGGCAAAGTTAAAACGCTGCGACAGGAAGGCGGAAGTGAAGATTTTTACAAAGAGCCAGGATATTTCTTACGCGGGCTGCGGGCTGCCTTACTATATTGGCGGGGATATCCCGGACAGAGCGTCGCTGATCGTTAATTCTCCGGAAAAATATGCGGCCCTTACCGGAGCGGAGGTATACACAGGAAACGAAGCTGTCGGTGTAGACGCAAAGAGCAAGACTGTGACGATCCGTAAGGCGTCCGGCGAGACGTTTGAAGAAGGGTATGATAAGCTGATCATTGCGACCGGCGCCGTTCCGTTCGTGCCGCGGGTTGACGGTGTAGACAAGGAGGGCGTGTTCTGTGTCCGTACCCCTGACGACGCGGTGAACACTCGGGAGTACATAGAGAAAAATCACTGCCGGAAAGCGGTAGTGTGCGGCGCAGGCTTCATAGGTCTTGAGGTTGCGGAGAATTTGACGGCGCAGGGACTTAATGTGACAGTGATCGATATGGCGCCCCAGATCATGCCGAACGCATTCGATACGGAAATGGCGGATTACGCGAAACGCCAACTGAAAGCTGCCGGGATGCGGGTTCTGACATCAACCAGCCTTAAGGGTATCCGAGGAGAATCGTATGCAGAGGGTGTGGAGACGGATAACGGTTTCCTCGCAGCAGACCTGGTGGTTATGGCGATCGGCGTGCGTCCGGCGACAGATTTCCTGAAAGAATCAGGGATTGAGATGTTCAAGGGGACGATTTTAACGAACGAGCAGCTCCAGACGAATCTTTCAGACATCTATGCTGTGGGCGACTGCGCGATGGTGAAGAATGCTCTTACGGGCGAGGGTCAGTGGTCGGCAATGGGTTCGACGGCCAATATCGCGGCGCGCGTTCTTGCGAAACGGCTAAACGGAGCTCCCGGCTGCTACGGCGGATGTATGGGGACGGGTGTCGTGCGTCTTCTGCCTACATTGAACGGCGGAAGGACCGGACTTACAGAAGAACAGGCGAAGAAGGCTGGATACGACGCAGTGTCTGCCGTCGCGGTTCTTGATGATAAAGCGCATTATTATCCGGGGGCGTCGTCTTTTATTGTGAAAATGACTGCAGACCGGAAGACTAGGAAGCTGCTGGGCATCCAGGTGCTTGGAGCGGGCGCTGTGGATAAGATGACGGATATTGCGGTCACCGGGATTTCGCAGGGCATGAAGGTTGACGACTTCGATACGCTTGATTTTGCATATGCGCCGCCGTTCTCAACGGCGATCCATCCGTTTGTCACAGCCTGCTACATATTAGAGAATAAACTGGACGGTCTTCTGGAGAGCATGTCTCCGGCAGAGTACGCGGCAGGCGCGGCAAAGGGATATACGGTAATCGACGTACAGCCAAGCGCGGCGATTCCGAATGCGCGCTGGGTGGATCTGACGAAAGTGACATCTCCTATTGAGGGACTTGAGAAGGATGAGAAGATCCTTCTGGTATGCGCGAAAGGCAAACGCGGGTATTTCCTGCAGAACAGGCTGAAAGCGCTGGGATATACGAACACGCTGGTCCTGGAAGGCGGTGTGACCTTTAATGAAGTAAAGGTGCAAAGAAGCGGCGGGAAATTATCCCCGGAAGAAATCAAGAGAGTAAAAGGGCTAGGATGCCTGCAGGATAAGAGGTATGACGATGTATTTAACGTACGTGTCATCACAAGGAACGGAAAAATCACGGCAAAGGAGCAGAAGAAGATCGCGGAGGCCGCGGAACGTTTCGGCTCCGGAGAGGTGACAATGACAACACGCCTTACACTGGAAATCCAGGGGGTTCCGTATGACAATCTGGACGGTGTGATGGAGTTCCTTGAAGAGGCAGGCCTTGAGACAGGCGGAACAGGGTCAAAGGTGCGCCCGGTCGTGTCCTGCAAAGGTACGACCTGCCAGTACGGGCTTATTGATACGTTTGCGCTTTCCGAGAAAATGCATGACTTGTATTATACAGGATACCACGGAATCTCCCTTCCGCACAAATTTAAGATCGCGGTTGGAGGATGTCCGAACAACTGTGTAAAACCGGATCTGAACGACCTGGGCATCGTAGGACAGAGAGTTCCGGAAATCGATCTGGAAAAATGCCGGGGCTGTAAAGTGTGCCAGGTCGAGAACGCATGTCCGATCCACGTAGCAAGGGTCGAGGACGGGAAGATGCGGATTAACGAGACAGACTGCAACCATTGCGGGCGCTGCGTCGGCAAATGTCCGTTTGGCGCTGTGAACGAGTCGGTATCCGGTTATAAAGTTTATATTGGCGGGCGCTGGGGCAAGAAAGTCGCCGAAGGCCGGCCGCTGGATAAAATATTTACATCGGAAGAGGAAGTCGTGGATGTTGTAGAGCGCGCGATTCTGTTCTTCCGTGACGAAGGCGAGTCAGGAGAGCGCTTTGCAGATACGATCGCTCGTCTGGGATTTGATTATGTGCAGGATAAACTTCTGAACAGTAAGATTGACAGGGAAGCCATCCTGAAGAAAAACGTGGTTGGCGGCGCGACCTGCTAGTCCGGCAGGCTGCGGCAGTAGGCGACGATCAGATCTGTTATATGCCCATAGCTCTGCACTCCGTCGGACTGTCCGTTTGCTTTTAAGTAACTGTCGTTGATCTGGTTGGAGACTTCGGCGATTTTTCCGTCATATCTGCGCCAGAAAGCATTGTTGGCCGAAAGATCAGATTTAACGTTGTCCTGAAGCAAATCATAAAGCTTACGATAGGATTCATAGTCGGCGCGGTAGAGCTGGTTCGTGGCATAGAGCCAGCCGAGAAGATAGCCGCTGTACTGGAATTCGATACTGTCAGAATGAATGCAGGCGAGGAAGGCAATGAAATTGGCTTCCTCCTCTTGCATGAAACCGCAAAGATGCGACAGTTCATGACAGGCGGTAAAAGGAAGATTATATTCTACCATAGCGCTGTTGTAGTTTGCTTCTATGGTGAATGGGGAATAGATTCCGCTGAGATTTTGTATGGATAATATGTAAGGGACGGTAAGCCCTTTTGGACGGGGGTAGGAGCCGTCTATTTCTTTGTAAATTGTTCCCAGGTGTTCCATGGCGGACACGGCAAGCATCGGCACGTCGCTGCCCATAAGAGCGGTTCCGTCTTTTGCCCGGGCGACCTGCGGGGCGAGAGCGTTGACCTGCTCGGTCAGATATGTACAAACCGCCGTAAGTTCTTCGGCGTCGTAAGGGTAAGTCTTGATTTGAGCAGATTCGGAGAAAGAGACATGGTTATAATTAATGCCGCAGTTTACAGTATAACTAAAAAAAAGAACAGACGCCGCAAGAAGGCAGTTCGCGCCGAAAGAAATCCAATCCTTTCGTCCGGCATTTTTGGAAAACGACCTTAAGGTCAAACGAAAGAACAGGAAAAAGAACCCAAGGATCAGAAAATAAAGGCCGATTTCGGAAACAGAGAAAGGAAATATCCCAAAAAAGCGGCCGACGACGTTTACTAATCCTTTGTAAATGTAACGAACATACCAATCGGCAAAGGCGCTGGAAAAACGGGCTGCAAAAAGCAGTATAAGGCTTGCGGCCAGAAGAAGGACGCTGACAGCGGCCTTCCTGTAGTTATGGGATGTACGGGGCGTTGTGTCTGCCATGAAGAGGTCTCCTTTCCCGTGAATTTAATCGCCTATCCGGCGATCGTTTTATAAAGTATACCACACGGTTAAGGGAGAGTAAAGCAGGCAAAGGCTGGGAAGAGGGATGCGGGGGATTTGACTTGGCGGTGGAAGAAAAGAGGAAAATATATGGAACAGGCTGTTGTGACACTAAAAAAGGGTGGGGGACGCCTCCTGAAATCGGGCGGGGCGTGGATTTTTGATAACGAGATTGCATCTGTCACTGGGGATGTGCCGGACGGGGATATCGTCTGTGTACAGGATTTTGACGGGTACGGGCTTGGGAGCGGGTTTATCAATTCTCATTCAAAGATTCGGGTGAGGATGATGACAAGGAAACCAGGGCAGAAGGTGGACGACGCTTTCCTGCGGATGCGAGTGCACAGCGCGTGGGAGTACAGGAAGAAAACAGTAGATACCGATAGCTGCCGGGTCATCTTTGGAGAGGCAGATTTCCTGCCGGGCCTGGTCGTGGATAAGTTCGCGGATATTTTGGTGGTACAGTCCCTGGCTCTTGGCATCGACAGGATGAAGGAGACTATCATCGGACTTCTAAAGGAAGAGATGGAAAAGGATGGGATCAAAATACGCGGCGTATATGAAAGAAGCGACGCAAAGGTACGCCTTCAGGAAGGGATGGAGCTTCGGAAAGGATTTATCGGACCAGAGTTTAATACGCGTGTGGAAATCAAAGAAAACGGCGTCCGATATATTGTGGATGTAAAGGAGGGACAGAAGACGGGATTCTTCCTGGATCAGAAATATAACCGGAGGGCAGTCCAAAGACTGTGTAAAGACGCCCGCGTGCTGGACTGTTTTACCCACACAGGCTCTTTTGCGCTTAATGCGGGATATGCCGGGGCAAAGAGTGTGCTTGGGGTGGACGCGTCGGAGCTGGGAGTGGAGCAGGCAAGGGAGAACGCGCGTCTGAACCGTCTTGAAGACAGAGTGAAATTTGTGTGCAGGGATGTGTTTGAACTGCTTCCTGAACTGGAGGAGAAGAAAGAGGAGTTCGATGTGGTTATTTTGGATCCGCCTGCGTTTACCAAATCAAGAAGTTCGGTGAAAAACGCAGTAAAAGGATACCGGGAAATTAACTTGAGGGGCATGAAGCTGATACGGGACGGCGGCTATCTGGCGACCTGCTCCTGTTCACACTTTATGACGCCGGATTTATTCACGCAGACCATCGCCCAGGCGGCGAGACAAGCGCATAAGAGGCTTCGCCAGGTAGAATACCGGACGCAGGCGCCGGATCATCCGATCTTATGGTCCGCGGACGAGTCCTATTATCTAAAATTTTATATTTTCCAGGTTTGCGAGGAAAAATAAAGATTTGTGCATAATGAAATTTTGTTTATTGTTGTCCGGAATGTCCGGTGATATGATGGAAAAAAAGGAGGACTTCAGAAATGCAGGCGGCAATAAGCATTAAATTTTTTATGGATTATATCTGTGAATGGTGTTTTTTGGGATACGGGATACTGAAAAAACTGCGCGGAAAATATGATTTTGACCTGGAGATATATCCTCTGGAAATCCATCCTGATACTCCGCCGGACGGAATGCCAATGAGCTGGCACGTCCATAATAAAAAGCGGTGGGTCGACCAGCTCAACCAACTGGGGGAACGGTACGGGATTCATCTGAAAAATAAAGAAATTTTTGCAAATACAAGAAATGCCTTGATTGCCGGTCAGTATGCAAAGACGGTCGGAAAAGCGGAAGAATACACGGAGGCGCTATGGAAGGCATACATGGTGGAGGGGAACAATATCAGCGGGAAAAAAGCAGTAGAAGAGATCGCCTGCGGGATCGGGATTATGCCCGGACAATTGCAGGAAGCGTATACAGATTCGGTTTACGGCTGCGCCCTGGCGAGAAATCAGCAGTATCAGCAGGCGTTTGGGACAGACCAGGTCCCGGCTTTTGTAGTAAATGAAAAATATATTATGATCGGCGCGCAATCTGCGGATACATGGGAAAAATTGTTTCAGAAACTAAAGGAAGAGCAGAATTGCATGTCATAGTTCGTAAAAGGCTGATGACGGGAATACCCGGCATCAGTTTTTTTGCGTAGAAGATGCCGCTTTAAAAAGTAAGCAAGTTTAGAATTAGTACATTTGTGAAAAATGTAACATTTTTGGGTATATGAAATAATGTGTGAATTGAAAAGAAAAGTGTCCTTGAATAGACTATAAGCATAAAAAAAATACAGAAATTGAGTATTCTTTATTGAAAATGCCGAGAAACGTCCTGGGAAAGCGTGATATACCGGCTTTCCCCGGAAACAAAAGGCAGTTCATGAGAAGGGGTATTCAGGAATGGAGGGAAAGGTTAATGAGTAACACAAAAGAAACCAACAGGTGGCTGATTTTAACTTTCGGCATGATCTGTATGCTGATCATGGGTATCTGTTATACTTACAGTTTGTTTCAGCCGTATATCATGGAGCATTTTTCTGTAGACTCAGCGAGCGCGAGTCTTCCGTACACGATTTTTATCGCAGTATTCTGCATCGGGAATTTCTGCGGCGGCGTGCTGCAGGGGAAAATGGATCTCAAGAAAGTTTTGGTAATCGGCTATGTCCTGATGTTCGGAGGATGGATGATATCAGCGATACTTCCGGCTAACATGTTTTGGGCAATGTTCTTAACATTCGGAGGAATGTTTGGCATCGGCGACGGGATTGTGTACAATGTAATCGTAGCATTAATGCCGAAATGGTTCCCGGATAAGAAGGGACTTGCATCTGGACTTACGTTGGCATGCCTTGGGGTAAGCGCAACGGTATTTTCACCTTTTGTAAGTTCATGGCTGTCAAATTATGGATATTCAAAATCATTTATGATCGTGGCGGCAGTGTATATAGCAGTCGGTATCTTCGGAACGATCACAATGAGGGCGCCTGCGCCGGGCTTTATGTCTGATTATGTGGCGACAGGGGCGAATGTGACGACGAAAAAGCAATACACATTACAAGAAGCAATGCATGAAAAGGAATTGTACACACTTATGGGACTATATTTCTGTGCTGTTCCGGCGTATCTGCTTTTGAGCGCGATCTTTGTTACATATGGGGCGGATAAAGGGCTTACCGCGGCAATGGCGACACTCGGCGTAAGCGTCGCGTCTCTCTGCCAGGTCGGAGGACGGTTCATTATACCGACTTTGAGTGATAAGGTCGGCAGAAAAGCGGCCTTTGCTATTTCTTTCCTCATCACTGCTGTAGGCGTAGCGCTCCTTATGGTGGCGACGGGAGCAATGTATATGCTGTGTTTCTGGCTGATCAGCTTATCTTACGGCGGATGCCAGGCATGTTTCTCACCGATCGTTGCGGATCGTTTCGGAACAAAGAATACAGGGACGATTCTTTCCTTTACGATGATCGGTTTCGGCGTCGGCTCTGTAGGAGCGTCTCTGCTTGCGAAGGTGGTAGGAACGACGACGGCGTTTATCTGTGCCGGCGCGGTGGCTCTTATTGGCATCCTTCTTGTGTTTACTCTGCCGGGTAAGAAGAAAGAGGCTTAATATTTTGAAAGGAGAAAGGCAATTATGAGTAAAAGACTACAAATTGATTACGTCAATGTGACTGACGTAAAATTTGGCGAAAAGACATCCTTAAAGGACGGTTGTCTGGTAGTCAACAAAGAGGAAGTTATGGATATTGTGTCAAGCGATCTGTTTGGAAGCTGCGACGTTAAACTTGCTTGTCCTGGCGAAGACTGCAGAATACTTAGTATCCATGACGTAATGCAGCCAAGATGTAAGGCAGACCATCCGGAGGAGTCTTATCCGGGAATCTGGGGAAAGCTTGCACCGGCTGGCGAAGGACGTACGGTCGCGCTGAAAGGCGTGGTTATCTCCGATATCTATTATGCAAAGTGTAATATCAAGTATTACATGGATATGGGCGGCCCGTGTGCAGAATACACGAATTTCTCAAGACATTTCCATTTATGCATTGATGCGACTCCGGGAGAGGGCGTATCCGATGCAAGCTATGCGGAAGCCTTGAAACATGCGTCTTTGTCTCTGAACGTATATCTCGCGAAGCTGGCGATCGACATCACGCCGGATGAGACGGAAGTTTATGAGCTGGGACCGGTAGGACCGGGGCCGGATGGAAAGCCGTTGCCGAAAGTTGCCTATCTCGCACATAATATGGCGTCTCATGATACCTGGAACTGGCTGTATTATGGGCAGAGCGCGTTAAATTATCTCCCTATTGTCGTACAGCCTACAGAAATATTGGATGGCGCGGTGCTCTGGCGTTACTGGGAGCCGAACTATTTCCTTCAGAATGAAGTTTATATTAAAGAATTGATGAAACGCCACGGCAAAGACCTGGAGTTTGTCGGGTGCGTCTACATGAACAATGTTATGAAAATTGATGCAAAGGACACAATGGGAATGATCGGAGCAACTCTGTGTAAAGAAACGCTTCATGCAGACTGCGTTGTCCTGAACAAATCCGGTATGGGGCACTGCCAGCTTGATTCTGCTCTTGCATTTAATTGGTGCGAAGCTCTGGGCATGCCGTCAGTTCTGAACCTGTCGGCCGTATCCAATGACGAGCCTGGCGACATGCTCGTTATTGCCGATGCGAAAGTTGACGCAGTCATTAACAGCGGACGCAACTACGACCTGGAACACCCGAGGGTATCACGGCTGATCGGAGAAAACTCCAATGTTCCGTGCCTGCTGGGATATGATCCATGGGGGCCATTTAAACATACGACCAACTTTGCTTATCAGGGAATCTGGTCTCAGTTTGGCGACTGCTATGTAACTACGGACAGTGATATTCCAAGAAAGAAGGTTTAGATTATGGCAAAGAAAAAAGTTGTACACTATATCAATCAGTTTTATGCTGGTATAGGCGGCGAGAGCGAAGCTAGTGTGGGGCTTTCCACAATGGACGGTCCGGTAGGACCGGGGCTTTTCCTGGGTGAAAACTTGGGGGACGACTATGAAATCGTAAAAACAATCATATGCGGTGACAACACGATTGCTGAACAGCCAGATCTGATTATCCCGCAAGTCATCGACATTGTGAAAGGGGCTGAGGCTGACCTCTTCGTGGCAGGACCTGGTTTCAATGCAGGCAGATACGGGCTTGGCTGCGGAAATACAACGGCCGCAGTTACAGAAGAACTTGAGATTCCGGCTGTTACGGCTCTCTACTCAGAAAATCCGGGGACAGATCTGTATAAGAACCGCTGCTATATCCTGCAGAGTGATAACAACGCGAAAAATATGAAGGCGGTTGTAAAACAGATCGCTGTATTCGCAAAACGACTTGTGGAGGGTGATAATATTGCAGACGGCAAGACGGAAGGCTATCATGGAAGCGGTCCGGCGATCAAGATTGATTATTCAATTCCGGCTGCAAAGCGCGGCATCGATATGCTTCTTGCTAAATATTATAAAAAACCATTCTATACAGAGGTTATGATGCCGAATCATGAAGAAATTCCGATTCCGACGCTTGATAAGCCGTTGTCAGAGTGCAAGATTGCGGTCGTTACGGACGGCGGGCTTGTGCCGAAAGGAAATCCGGACAATCAGGTTCCGACGAATTCAAAATTCTACAAGAGATATTCTATTTCCGGCATGGACGCGTTAAAGGCGGAAGACTGGGAAGTGAGCCATCAGGGATACAACAATGCATTTGTACTGGCGGACCCGAACCGGCTTGTACCGATCGACGCTCTGAATAAGATGGCGGCTAAAGGAATCATTGGATCTGTCAATGATGCGATATACTCTACGGCAGGCGTAATGACTCCGATGGAAAAATGTAAGGAATTTGGAGAAGGAATTGCCGCAGAGCTGAGGAACGACGGTGTGGACGCGGTTATTGAAACCTCTACATGAGGAACCAGCTCTCGTGGAGGTTCCATGATTACAAAAGAAATTCAGCGTGCAGGATTCCCGGTTGTACAGGTGACAAACTTGACCAAGATCGCAGAAGGAATCGGGGCAAACAGAATTTTAAAAGGAAACAGCGTGCTGCATGTCTTTGGAGACCCGGCGCTGCCGGCCGCAAGCGAGCAGAGCTACAGAGAAAAACGTGTAGAAAAAGCGCTTCATATGCTGGAGTTGATGCCGGAAGACGGACAACGCGCATTGATCGAAGAATAGGCAGACAGTATAAAAGATACAAAAAGGAAGGGGCGGTCAGGCAGGCCGTCCCTTCCTTTATAAAAACAAATCATTTGGGACATTCTTTGAGTAATTGAACAATATCAATAAGCATCTGCCTGCGGAAATCATACTCAAAATATCCGGGCAGAGAAGGATCGCCGATAGGATAGCAGACATTATTGCCCTTTGCGATACGGGAAACTCCGTTATCCCTGGCGATCTGGTCAAGATTGGTGACTTGAACTACAGGAATCCCCCTTTTTTCGAGGGCAAGCGCGATAATGGAGCCGCACCGGGTACTTGTACCGCAGGCAGAAGTAAGGATGACGGCGTCGACGGGAAGCGAATCGACATAAGCCGCTATTTTTTGCGCCAATTTTCTGCTGCGCTCCGTTGAAGTCATAACGCCTGCTGTTGTGAGAAAGCTGTCATATAGTTTCCCGATGATATGTTCATCCTCCATTTTCCGGAGCAGATCTACAGGGAGAAGCCGGTTCGGATCAGCCTGCACATAAGAGAAATCATATCCTTGGTGGCTGATTTCATATTCTGAAGACAGAAGGGAGGATTTCCCTTTTATGGAATACTCTTTGAAAATACCGGCATTCGATGCGGGCAGAAGATCAGGATTGCCTGCTGGGACAAGTCCGCCGTCTGTGATCAGCATAATCGTTGCGTTTTCCAACTTACATTTTAAAACCGGGATGACAGACTTTTTCGGAGGCGCCATTAAGACCTCGCTTTGATACGGTTTCCCGTGATACTTGGCAAGAAGCATGTCGATCCCTCTTTCGGGGGCGGGCTTATTATAATTGATAAATGGGATCAGGTTGTCCTGATACTGGCTGTCGCCCTCCAGGTTTGTATATATGTAATCCGTTTGATTCAGCATATTTTTATGTTCTTCTTTCTTGTGGAAGTGGAGTCGTTTTGACCGGAATATTTTTCGGTTAATCTCTGGTTGGAGAGAAAGGAATATCCGGATGCGCCGAGAAGATCGTGGAGCTGCTCGAAGTAGTCCATATAATTGCGGTGCATGCCCCTGTTTATCCATTCGCTGAACAAACCGATCATTGCATGGGCCTTTAATTTCGCCATCAGGTTCAGTTCTTTTTCTGAAAGCTTTATGCTGTATTTTGAATAAATAGTATCAATATTGATTTTCCATAATTCATAATAAAAATCATACAGATAATCAAACAGTGAATTCTGCCCGACATACTGAAAACATGAAAGGTAGAAATTGCGGTTTGCGTGAAGCCACTGGCATACGTTTACAAAGCTTTCGGTCAATTTTAGCGGATCGTCAAATGAGTTAACATTTTGCAGCATATCATTATAGAAAATCCAGTTGATCAATTCATATTTGTCTTTAAAGTGATAGTAAAATGTGTTCCTGCTTATATTACAATAGCTGGTGATATCTTTGATTGATATCTTTGATAAAGGCTGTTTCTTAAGTAGGTCTTTCAAAGCGTTTGCCAAAGCCTCTTTTGTAATTAAATTGTTAGACATAGTATGTACGTTCACGCCCTTTCCTTACAAACATATGTAGATAACCCATCAAGCTCCAACAGCTATCCGGCTATGGAATTTGTATGGTGCGTCTGCTTACAGGTACATCTATATTATACTTCAAATAAATAGATTGGTCTTATAGAAAAAATCGATAGTTGTGCACGCTGGAAAAAATGTACTAAAACTTATCAAAAAAATAATGATTTTAGGCGGAAACTGTTACGGATCGTCCCAATATTTACCAACACATGTGAAACATGGACAGATATTTGTGCAAATACAGAAGATGCACAAAAAACACACCTTCGATGCAGCTTTATCTGAGACGCTATTCAGAACTACATCATATAAGGGCGTCCTCCGCAGCAGAATCCTCCGCCTCCGCAGCATAAATTGCAAATCATATTGGCGATACACAGCTTTAGGCAGAGGTTATCTCCGACCACCGGCGAACCGCCGTACATCGTCCTTCTGCTCTCGTACCAGCTTCCGCCGTTTTCAAGACGGTTTACAAGCGCCTGGTACTGATAGTTGTCCGGTTCACGCCGCAGCGCCTCTTTGGCATGGTCTAACGCGATTACATTATTCCCTACGCCGGAATTGGCTACGGCGCTGTAATAGTACCACTCGGCGCCGCGGTCCTTCATATTGTTAAGGACATTGAGCGCTTCCTGAAAATGGCGGCTGTTGATATAGTTAGCGGCCGCGCGCAGGTAGAGAGATTCTTCGTTATCGGTGGAGCCGGAGGTGCGCTGCTGATACTGTCCATAGAAACCGCCGAAAGGACCAAAACCTCCAAAACCGCCAAAGCCCCCGAAACCACCGTAGCGGCTGTCGCCGCTTTCGTAGCCTGAGGACTGACTCTGCGAATAGGATGAACCATATTCTTTTTCTTTCATGATCTGCTGGTATGCCTGCTGTACTTCTTTAAATTTTGCTTCCGCCTGTTCCTTATTCGGATTGTTGATATTTGCGTCAGGGTGATATCTGCGGCTCAATTTTCTGTATGCTTTTTTTACTTCTTCATCTGTGGCGCTGCGGGAAACCCCCAATACGCTATATGGATCTGCCATCGTTTTTCTCCTGAGACTGTTCTTGTTCTTTATTACGCTTTTTGGCGGCGAGGTCGAAACGGTACCATACGCCGGAATAAAGCACGTTCCTTAAAATATCAGTATACTTGATAATCGGCAGGATTTCAAACCTTCTTGAACATTCTGATATCATCATAATGAGAATCCTCCGGCATTCCGTCTCAAATTCGGTTTCTTTGAACCGGGAGAGAAGGGGATTATAATTCTGTTCTTTTATATCTTTTTCAATATCTTCGTAGGCATCGGCCAGGTAGATGAATTTTCCAAGATAGAATCCCATGACCCGGAGAGTTTCTTCCCATTCGTCACGGCGGTAGGCAAAGATTTCTTCCATTACTTTTCCAAAATACCCGGACATTTTGTCGATATCTGTCTCCTGGCTTTTTTCACAGTTTTCGATTTCCTTCAAAGTTTCAGCGATAGAAATACATTTGTCAGGATATTTTTGGTGAATTTTTTTCATTGCCTTTTTGAGGCAGCCCGCGTAAGCGTAACGGCTGCAGCGGTGTTCGTCGTGCCAGTCGTCCAGGCATTTATAGTAGGTGAGGAGCAGGTTCATGTCCGCTACATATTCCGAACACTCGTTGACGTAATAAGGATGCTTTTCCAGAGGATGGACGAGACACTTTTCAATTCCATCTTTCGTTTCAGGCTCATACAGGCCGCTTAAAAGAACCAAAAGGAAAGTCATATCAAAAGAAAGCGTCATCTGCCCCCGGATACCGTACTGCTTTCGCAGAGTATGGCAAAGCCCGCAGTAGAAAGCGTGGTAGGTATTGTAGTCCTTAATTTTCATCTCGTCCCTGTTGATGATTACATACCCAAACATAGTCAGCTCCTTCTGATAAACGTAGTCTGGCACTTCGGACAGCGGATCTCGATTTTCCCTTTTCCTTTGGGAACACGGATTTTCTGTTTGCAGGACGGGCATTTGTAAATGTGGTGGGTCTTACGCTGCGCCATAAGGTTTTTCTGTTTCCAGAAAAAGCCGCGGATACGGGCGGTATATTTAAGAAAAGCCTGGTTTTCTGCAGAGCGCTTGTAAATGTTTTTAGAAAACATCCGAAAATAAGCATAAATAATAGCCGCCCACGCCAATAGGTAGAAGAGCCGCCAAGGGAGAAAAAGGGTAAAGATCAGCGCGGCAAATCCAAACCCCGTAAGGAATTTCCCAAAAGAATCCACGCCGTAACGCCCATACATAAATCGAATCAGTTTTTCTTTCATTGTCATCATCCATTTCTATCATTTATTAAACAAGTTGATTAGTGTTATTAGCTATTTTACGCTTTTTATTTTGGGAATCAATAAACTTCCTGTTAAAAAAATCTTAAAAGTGTGTTATAATGTCCACGAAAGCTATGAGCCGTGCGAAAACTGTCAGGATCAAATCGGCTGCTGGCAGCCGGATTTGGGCGTGACGGTTTTCATAGGGCGAACGCCCGTGAATGAGGAAGCCGAAGGCTTGCGAATTCGGCACGGCGAGCAGGAGGGCGAAAGCCCGTGAACGAGGAAGCCGAAGGCTTGCGAATTCGGCACGGCGAGCAGGAGGGCGAACGCCCGTGAACGAGGAAGCCGAAGGCTTGCGAGTGGGCACTGCGATCTGGAGGGCGAAAGCCCGTGAACGAGGAAGCCGAAGGCTTGCGAATTCGGCACGGCG
>CAMNWW010000007.1 GCA_946566415.1 uncultured Lachnospiraceae bacterium
AAAAATGGCTTCTTGCTCATGTTTTAGCGGGACCCATAGACATAAAAATACATGCTAGCATGTATTTTATGTCCATTTGTCCCTTGACTCATCACACTATTCTAAGTATAGCCCCTTCCATGGTTTTCGTCTAATCGAAAACCGTAATAAAAAAGGGCTCTTTATTGATATTTTCAATAAATAGCCCTTTTTCCTATGCCGTCTCAAAAAGCTCTTTAACTATCTTGATAAAATGCTCCACCGACGCCGGAAGCTGATAATTTTTATTATACACCAGATTCAGATTCCTCCCGCCTCCTGCGCTGGGAATCGGAAAATCTAAAAGCGCTCCCGCCGAAATCTCTTCCTGTGCCGCAAGGCGGGAAATGATCGTAACCCCGATCCCGCTTTTCACTGATTTTTTGATTGCTTCAGAATTTTCCATACTGGCCACAATATTCAGGCCCTCCATATCAATTCCTGCTTTCCTGAGCTGTTTTTCAGCTTCCTTTCTGGTGCCCGATCCTTCCTCACGCATGATAATCGGTTCTCGCGAAATCCAATTCAGCGCCTTCTCTTCCTCCCGGATTCTCTGGTATCTCTCTGTGTTCGGCATAATAACCACCAGCTCGTACCTATTAAAAGGTATGTTTTTGCAATGCTTTTTTTCAAGCACCGTACCGGTAAAGCCGATATCTACCATATGTCCTACGACCTTTTCCACCACTCCCGCACTGTCCGTCTCCATAATACGGAACTGCTCGTCCGGGTATCTCTCACTGTATTTCGCAAGAATCTGCGGCAGAAGGTAATGCCCTGGAATGGAAGATGCAGCGATTGAGATACAGCGCACGTCCTTTTTTTCGTCCTCCAAAAAGGTATCTATAATTTTCTTCTCCAACGCGATGATCTGATGGGCATATTGGTACAGAAGCTTTCCATCTTCAGAAAGACTGACCTCTTTTGTATTTCTTACAAACAGCCGCACATTCAGTTCTTTCTCCAATGTAGATATATGCGCGCTGATCGTGGGCTGCGTCAGAAACAGCACTTTTGCGGCTTTAGAAAAACTACCTCCTTCCGCCACCTTTACAAATGCTTCCAACTGTTTTAAATTCATAAGTATGCTACCCTTTCACTCTCTGCTCCCGCCTTTTTCGTCACTTTGATGCTGTCCATATATTCAAGGATCGGCTTTGCGCTTTTCCGGCTGGTGGAGAACATGTCTCTTACCTGGGCGATCGTAATGATATCCTCTCCCTTCAGATGTTCCTTAATCTTCTCTTTTGCCGCTTCCATCAGATGGCTCATGGTAAACATTTCCTCGTTAATCCTGACAGCCGTTCCCTCGCTTACCATCATCAATAGGACGTCCTCCGCCGTCTCCTTCGGAATCTTCCCAAAGTCGATCTCAGAAAACCGTACGAAATCATAGGCGGCTTTTTCAAAAGTCTCCGTGAAAATCTTTTCTGTCTCTTGATATCTTTCATCCTTCGGCACGGCAAAATCCGGCAGGTGAAGATACTCGTCCCTGCGTCCTTGTATGCCTTCCTGCACCATTCGTTCAATATATGCATCAAAGACAATCGGCTTTATCTTTTTCAAATATGTCATATGAATTTCCGCTTTTTTCATACCATAACGGTATGGATAGCGGCTGTGATACTTCAAAAGAGCCTCTTCTATCTTCTTCCGGATGGCGGCTTCACTGTCCCTGTGCCACAAAAAAATCTCCTTCTTCATCGGAAAAGTCATCACAAGATTCTCAGATGTCAGCTCGTCCAGATATTCCTTCAGCTCTTCTGCCGAGTGTGCCATGATCTTTGCCAGCTCCGCCATTGTGATCATAGTCTCTCCGTGTTCTTTAATATGAAGTTCCATGACGTCGGCAAGCGACCCCGACTCTTTACGCCGCAGCTCTTCAATTGCATTCTCGTCAAACCGCTTTTTCCGAACCGGATTCGGCTCTAAGACCACGCCTCCCCCGATTGTTTCCATAGGAGAATAAAATCTCACTACAAACCGGTCTCCGCGTTTTAACGCAATCTCTTCTTCCAGCCTAAGCTGTACAAACCCGCTCTCCCCCGGACCGATCTCTTCCTTATCCAAAAGGACTGCCCTGCACAGGATCTCACTCGTCCCGGTATAGAAATGCAGCCTCTCATGATTCGTCACGATCCGCATGGAATCTGCGAGCACTGTCAGCTTCACATCCAGAAGATCTGTATTTTTCATACTATTCTTCGGGGCCATCACGCACCCACGATGAATTTCTTTTTTCTTAATATTTGACAGATTGATCGCAACCCTCTGTCCCGCAAAACACTGATTTTTGTCCTGTCCGTGCACCTGGATACTCCGAATCTTACATTCCCTGCCGACAGGATACATTTCCAGCACGTCCTCCTTGGAAATCGTCCCCGAAATCAGGGTCCCTGTGATGATCGTTCCAAATCCGGACAAAGTAAATACCCGGTCTACCGGAAGGCGCGGGATAGTCTGGGTGTCTTTTGGAGACACCTCATCCTCCATCAAACGCACGATTGTGTCCGTCAATTCATCAAGACCCTGCCCCGTTGCGGCGGAAACTTTTACAACAGGCGCCCTCTCCAGAAATGTGCCTTTTAGCTCCTCCTGAATTTCCTCTTCTACCAGCTCCAGCCACTCCTCGTCCACCAGATCGCATTTATTCAGGACTAAAATACTCTTCTCGATCCCCAGAAGTCCAAGGATATCCATATGCTCCTTTGTCTGCGGCATAATGCCCTCGTCCGCCGCGACCACCAGCATGACCAAATCCATACCCACAACGCCTGCAACCATGTTGTTGATGAACTTCTCATGCCCCGGCACATCGATGATCCCCACCCGGTCCCCATTCTTTAAGTCAAACCAGGTAAACCCCAGGTCAATGGTGATCCCCCTGCGCTGTTCCTCCTCCCAACGGTCGGTGTTCCTCCCCGTAAGAGCTTTGATCAGTGTTGTTTTACCGTGGTCTATGTGACCGGCCGTTCCTATAATAATGTTCTTCATATCAATTCTCCAAGCATTTCTACTATCTGTTTAAACTGACCGGATTCTATGGTCCTGACATCCAGATAGACCGTATCGTTCACCGTTCTCGGTATGATTGGAAGCGCGGTACGGCGCATCGCCTCCTCAAGGCTCGGTACGCTCATCTTCCCCGGCTTTATCGTGACCGCCATACTGGGGATTCTCTCCAATGGAAGC
Organism: uncultured Lachnospiraceae bacterium; assembly: GCA_946566415.1. Lineage (GTDB taxonomy): Bacteria > Bacillota > Clostridia > Lachnospirales > Lachnospiraceae > Allocoprococcus. Next base: position 3,211 of record CAMNWW010000007.1, read on the forward strand.
GAACCTCCCCCGATCTGGGATTCACAGGGGGCAAGCGAAATTTCTGCGTCAAGATGCGCGTTCTTAAGCATTCTCGCAAGACTTTTCGCACGCCGCGTCACTTCCTCCAGAGGCTCTGTAATCATGCGCATAACCGGAATATTCCGAATGGCATTTTCTTCTGATAAATATTCCTGCAAAACTAATTCCAGAGCCGTCGCCGTGAACTTGTCAATCCTGAGCGCACGGGTAAGCTGATTCTTTTTCATCTGATCTATATATTTTTTCTTTCCGATTATAATGCCTGCCTGCGGACCGCCCAAAAGCTTATCCCCGCTGAAACACACTACATCTGCTCCTCTTCGGATAGAATCCTGCACTGTCGGCTCATAGGTCAGTCCGTATTTACTAAGGTCCACTAAGACGCCGCTTCCCAGATCCTCTATAATCGGAAGATCATGTTCCTTTGCCAGAGGCACCAAATCGTCAATTGTCACCGTATCCGTAAATCCTACGATCCGGTAATTGCTTGTGTGAACCTTAAGGAGCGCTTTTGTCTCCTCGGTGATCGCCTCTTCATAATCCGAATAATGGGTCTTATTGGTGGTCCCCACTTCGATAAGGACCGCACCGCTTTGCTCCATTACGTCAGGAATCCTGAATTTCCCTCCTATCTCTACAAGCTCGCCGCGGGAAACAACGACTTCGCCTCCCTTTGCCATGGAACTTAAGATCAGCATTACTGCCGCCGCATTGTTGTTGACGGCCATTGCCGCCTCCGCCCCGGTAAGTTTGCAGAGCAGTTTTTCAAAATGGGAATATCGCTCGCCTCTCCTTCCTGCCTCCAGATTGTATTCCAGATTCGAATATCCGGTCACTATATCTTGAAGCTTCGCCATATGCTCACGGCTGATCGGCGCACGTCCAAGGTTTGTATGCAGGATCGTCCCCGTCCCATTGATCACCCTGCGCATATTGGGGGTGTGCATCCGTTCTACACTGAGGCGGATTTTCTCCGAAAGACGGTTGATCTCCTGCTGTACTTCTTCGATCTCCTCTTCCTTACAGCTTCCGATTCTGGCGCGGAGCGCTTCCGTTTCCTCATGAATCGCTTCCATCACAGTCTCGCGGCTGTATCTTTGGATCAGAGCCTGGACGCTTTCCTGCTCCAAAAGTACATCCACCTTGGGGATGCTCCGGTATAATACATTCTTATTCATATTTTCTCTCTAATCCTCTTCTTCTGCTGATTCCTCTCCTGCTGTCTAATGCAGGCGGATCAATTTATCACTTTTTTCTGATACTGTCCCGATCACAGAAACCTTTGTGTCCATGTGCTTGTGCTCAAACGCATCCATGATATCCTCCACATACTGAGGTTCCACACTCAGAAGAAGCCCCCCTGATGTCTGTGGATCATAAAGCAGATCAATAAAATGCTCCTCCACTTTCTCCATATCTACCTTCATGCAGGAATATCCGCGGTTCTTATACGCCCCCGCAGGAACCAGGCCCATCTTTGCACAGGCAATAGCTTCCTCAAAATACGCAATATCGTGGACATTCAGCTCAAATGTCACTTCGCTTGCGCCTGCCATCTCCACACAGTGTCCCAAAAGACCGAATCCGGTGATGTCAGTACAAGCATTGACCGGATAGTCGTCTACAACTTCTTTCGCCTTTTTGTTGAGGGACGCCATAACCTTCGTCACTTCCTTCACAGCAGCGTCAGACGCCATATCTGCTTTGATTGCTGTATTAATAATGCCGCTTCCTATCTGCTTTGTGAGTATCAGTACATCTCCCGGTTTGCAGCCATAATTCTTAAAAATTTTATCCGGGCGGACAAACCCTGACACGCATAAACCGTACTTCGGCTCCTCATCCTGCACAGAATGTCCTCCCACTAAAACGGCTCCCGCCTCTTTCACCTTGTCTGCCCCGCCGGCCAGGATATCTCCCAGTATGGACGGGTCAAGGCAGTTCGGGAATCCGACAATATTCAACGCTATTTTCGGCTCGCCGCCCATGGCGTATACATCGCTCAGGGCATTCGCTGCCGCGATCTGACCAAATGTATAAGGGTCGTCTACGATTGGAGTGAAAAAGTCGACCGTCTGTATCAGCGCGATGTCGTCCGTCACTTTATATATTGCCGCATCATCGGATGTTTCGATTCCCACCAGAAGATTATCGTCATGAAAACGAGGTAACTTACCCAGAACCTGAGCAAGGGTCTCCGGACCAATTTTAGCGGCTCACCCCGCTGTTTTTGCTAACTTTGTCAACTTAATATCCTTATTCATCTCTTTCTCCTAATAAAACCCGAAGAAAGCTAAGGAGAACGCCTCCTTATCTTTCCCGGATTTTTCACTTTACTTTTTGATACGTACCTATGATACTATGGTTTGATGATCTTTCCTGCTTCCGCCATGGACTCAACAATACTATACATATTTGTCACAGAGCCGACTGCAAGCTTGTCCTTGAGCTGATAGTAGTCCAGGCATGTCCCGCATGTCAATATCTCCACTCCCTGCGCTTCCAGAGATTTCAGATCTTCAAGGGAATCTGAACCTTCTGTGGTGAGCGTCGCCCCGCCGTTATAGAAGAGCATCTTCTTCGGCAGATTATCAAGCTGGGTTACCGCATAAATGAAGCCCTTGATCAGCACCTTGCCCAGTTCGTCGTTTCCGCTCCCCATACGGTCGGAAGCAACGACTACGATCGTATTGCCGCGCATATCCGGGGTACATACCTCATCGCCTTCTGAAACGCCCTCCGGCGCTCCTTTCATCTTGACCGTTACCTTGTACTCCTTCTCGCCCAGTTTCTCAGAACTTACTTCGCCGCCCTGTGCAGCCGCCATTTTTGTAACGTTCTGCACTGCAATCTCATTGTCCACCAGCACCTCGATAGTCTCGGGCCCTGTCAGAGCCTGCATCGCCTTTTTTGTCTTAATAACTGGAATCGGGCAGTTATCGCCCATTGCGTTTACTGTAATCATGACTTTGATTACCTTCCTTTCTTTTATGTCAAAATTCCCTTCTTCTTAAATTAAAGTTATCCGATTCACAATAACGCCGAATGCCGCTGCGAACCGTAACACTTATAGACATATTCTATCACCGTTTGACAGATTGGTAAACAAGAATTTATAGGGCGCGGAAAGAATTTTACGCCTTCCCCTTCACATCGACCACAACGTACTCCGACTTGCATCCGATCTTAAACTGGAGCGCCCAGTCAGAAATACCTGAAGTCACAATAAACGTCGTGTTCCCCCTTTTTTCCAGGCCATAGGTCTTAGCGTCCACTCCCATCCATTCGCCCACATGATTGATCGGAAAGAACTGACCGCCGTGGGTATGTCCTGACAGCACAAGATCTACGCCGGACGCTTCCTGCTCGTCATACTCATACGGCTGATGGTCGAGAACAATACTGTATTTGTCCGGGTCCAGACCGGCTGTCAATTCTTCCATCGAAGCTCTTAAGGCGCCGCGCTGATCCTCCGAACGATCCTGCCTTCCGATTAAATAAAACTTATCTCCTATCAGCACTGTCTCATCCTGCAGGACTTTTACATTATTTTTCTCCAGCTCCTCGATCAGGTCGCTCCCGCTGTAGCCGCGGTACTCCGGACCATAATATCCTTTATCATGGTTTCCGAAAGCATAGTACACGCCATATGTAGTGTCCAGGGTTCCCAGCGCCTCGCAGGCCGCGATCATATTTTCTTTTGTTGTATCATCATCCACAAAATCTCCCGTCACCACGACGATATCCGGATTTTCCGCCTGCATGGACTTTACATGCTTTAAAAATTCATCCCCATCGAAGGTGGAGCCTATATGGGAGTCCGCAAATTGTACGATCCGGAGACCGCCCACCGGCTTATCTGTTTCCGCAATGTATTCTGTGCGCCAAACATGATGGTCAAGATACCATCCGCAGGCGAGGTAAACCACTGTGATCACAACTGCAAAAACTCCTGCATAGTACTTTGCAAACTTCTTTTTCCGTTTCTTTTCTACCGCCAGGCTGACCCTGTCGCAGATCAGCCAGATCACCATCAGATGCAGAATAATGATTTCTGCATTGATCGTCCCGAATGCCTTCCCTGTGACAAATAGAATCAGTACGACACCGGCCGCGCCTATAATAAAACCAATTATCTTTTTCCCTTTCGCCGCTTTCTGGACCACAGAAAACTTTGCGAACCTGCTCCCAAGGTATATGATTCCAATAATGGACGCCAAAATCAGACCGCTAAAAATTAATGCCCACATATTTTCTCCTTTTCCAATTCTCTAATAGCTTAACTGTTCTTAGAACCACCATTTCGGCGTCAATTCTCCAAGCGTAACAGCTTTCCTTTGCTTATAATCCACCATGATCTCAATATCCTTGTATGTATCCGGCATCAACTGGACCATAAGCTCCCTGCATGCCCCGCACGGCGCCCCCGCTCTCCCGTCAGGCATGATCGCTATCACCTTTTCTATCTCATGTTCCCCATTAGTCAGCATATTAAAAATCGCATTTCTTTCAGCGCATATTCCAAGCGTACAGCAGGTATCTACACATACGCCTGTGTAAATTCTGCCTGATTTAGTAAGAAGCGCCGCCGCAACACCGCCAGCGTCCACATAGTCCGAAACTTTCCTGCCGTTTTGGACTGCAAGGGCTCTTCCATAAAGACGTTCCCAGATATCTTTCTCTTTGCCGTTTTGATATTCATTTTTCAAGATAGAATACCACGACTCGTCGCACACGCCTTGGTTGTTTACCCCGCCGCCTCTCCATGTCCCTTCATAGGTCATCCCGCATTTCTTCATGACCTTGCCGGAATTTGGATTTCTGGGATCATGGCAGGCGTTTACACAGTTCGCGCCAACCTCTTCAAAGAAAAAGACGATCAGCGCCCGAAGCGCCTCCGCTGTAAGTCCCTGTCCCCACCACCTGCGCCCGATACAGTACCCTATGGTCGCGGACTCTGTTCTCTCGTCTGTCTTGACGGCGCTGATGCTGCCGATCGGTTCATGGATCTCCTTTAATTCCATGGCCCACTGATAATTTTCCGGTTTATCATATTCGTTTTCCCAACTCTCCAATACCTGCCTTGTAACATCGATATTTTTATGCGTCGGCCAGGTCAAGAACTTCGTCACTTCCGGGTCTGACGCCCAATTACAAAACATCTGCCCTGCATCTTCCTTCCTGAACGGCCTAAGTATCAACCGTTTTGTTTCTATTATTTTTGTACCTTTGTGATTCATGAAAAATCCTCCCTGTATGCACTGTATGGGTCCCGCTAAAACATGAGCAAGAAGCCATTTTTCGCAGAAAAATGAGCGAATTGCGAATGTTTTCGTCGATTTTGGGAGTGCAAAGCACGGAAAAATCGACAGTGGACTCATTTGTCGGGTAACTCACTGTATGATGTTATGGTCAAAAGATGCCTTACGGATTGTTCCGCGCTTTGCGCTCCCACATCTACGCTCCGCTTCGGTCGGCGCTAAACGAATGTCCACTGGACATTCAGTGCCCTGGCATCACCATATTCTAATATCCCCATATCTCATAAGCTCTGTATTCATGGCTGAAATGATACCCTAATTTCTCTGCGAGCGACACTGACCATTTATTCTGCGCATCCCAGCTCGGGTACAGCTCCCTTTTTAGGCACTCCAATATTAATTTCGCCCCGCATACATAAGCCAAACCCTTTCTTCTGAATTCTTCTTTTGTATCGATTTCGATCTCGATTCCCTCTTTATACCGGGTATAAGAAGAAGCCCCGGACACGATTTCTCCATACCTTAACACTGCGGCGCCCAGTCCAAGCTTTTTATATTCATCATAATCCTTGAATTGTGACACCAGATCCATACACCACGATTCTGACCTGCACATCTGATAAATCCTTTTGTCTATCGAGCAAAGCGTATACCCGACCGGCAGCTCAGATACTACTCGCTGCAGTTTTTCCCGGTCAAATATCCCTTTTTCCTTCTTTATCGCATACCTTAGGACCGGTTTCGCTTTTTTGCCGTAAACTTGCTCGATCATCCGCCCCCATCCGTCATTTTGCGGAACCATAATGATAAAATCCTTCGCAAACCATTCCGGTTTATACGCTGCAAGCTGTTCACTCGGCGTTCCCGCGTAAAATGCAAAATCACCGATGACCGCCATCGCCGAAACAGGGCTTTTCAAATCCACTACGTATATTTTCCCCATCACCTTTTGCAGGCAGGACCAAATCAGCGTTTCCTCCCATCCATCAAACAGCTTTCCGACGGTTTCCGTATTTTCGACTTCATAAACCATTGTCTTTTTCCTTCTCAGCTATAAATACTTTTGAGCCGTCTCCGGACTCAAATCATATTCTTCCTGGATTTTCTGTAAAATAGTCTCTATCGGAACTTTCAATCCTTTCAAAACAGACACTGTTCCTCTGATTCCCTCTTCTCTGCCTTCTTTCCTGCCCTCTTCTAACAATAGTTCTGCAACCTGGGTCATCCGTATCGCCTCCTTAATGTATTTTGCCGTAGTGGCGTCAATGATTTTATCAGCGAAGATCAATATCCCTGACAACACGAACATCTTTTTCTCTGTATCCAGGATTTGTCCCGCCATTCTTACAGCCTCTTTTACCGCCCATTTTTTCTGCTTGGCTCCTTTATAAGTGAGCGGGAGCACGATCAGCTTCATCAGTTCATCATCGGACAATGGGATTTCTTTCTCCAGCTTTCCAGCTAATTCTTTTCTAGTGCTTTCTGACTCTATTTGACTGAGAAATGCCTGTTCCAGCCTAAGTGTAATACACCCCGCCGAAAATTCTTCCGGCGCTGTCTCCACATCCGCCGTGTATATCACAATCATCCGTATCTTCCTTAACGGCTCTTTCTTATACCTCCCCAGTATCCGCACAATGTAATTCAAATATTTCAGATTATTTTCCCATTTTAATGTGCTCTCATAGTCAATAATCGCCACCGAACCATCTTCCAAGAGGAACAGATTGTCAATGCGCATCTCGTTTACCTGGATCTCTGGAAGATTGGTTGGCAGAATCTGGCATATCTTAGGAATGTTAATTCCATAAACCTGCAGCGATTTGTCCTTAAAATTATCCGACAAGATCTTTGACAGGACATCCTTATTATGATAAGTGATATCCCTTTTCGTTTTTCCCATATCTTTTCTCCTTTAGTTTATCATGTTTCCCGGTTACTTAAAAGAGAAAAATACATCCATAGGCATCCCTCCCTGCCTGGCAATTCAGCTTTCCTGCCGCCATAAATTCATTCCTCATAAGAAAATGTTCCGGCGAACCGCCGTGATCATAGAAATTAGAAATTCTTTGAAAGATAAAATATCCCCTCGACAAAATAAGCATACCGTACGTGTACTTATTTTGCAAGGGGTAAATGAAAAATATTGCTCTCTATTCTAATATCACCATAATTTTACAATAATCTTCCGCCTTATCATGCATAATTTCCAGCCCTTCCCAAAGCCTCTTAAGCGGGAACCGATGTGTAATCAATTTCTCCGGCACAATACTCCCTGCCTTCATCTGTTTCATCACATAATGCCAGTCGTCCGTATCCTCTCCCGTAAACGAAGAATTCCATGTCCCGGTCACCACAATCTGGTTCCGCAAAATCTTCCAGTATATATCCTTCCCCAGCGTCATATCTGCGCCAGGGTTTCCTACAAGTACTACCTTCCCCGCCGGCCGCACGCTGTCTATTCCCCATTGGAGAACCTCATTCTTTCCTGTACATTCAAAGAAGACGTCTGGTCCTCCTGTACATTCCTGAAGCCATTTTCCCGCGTCCGATACCTTGCTGTTACAATAATGCCCTGACAAAACGCCCACGAACGCAGCCCTTTTCCTTTGGTCCTCCTTATTTCCCACCACATACAGGTTCCGATAGCCCGCATCTATCAAAAATTCTGTAAGCAGAATACCGATTGTCCCAAGACCGCATACTGCAACCGCCGCATCCCTGGATAGTGTAAACTCCTCCGTTCCACGGCGCATAGCATGGACCGCAACCGCCATAGGCTCCAGCATTGCCGCCGCCTCAAACGATACGTTTTCAGGAAGCTCGATCAAATTCTCCGCAGGAACACACACATATTCTGCAAACCCCCCGTCCCGGCGCGACCCCAGGTAACTGTAATTGCGGCACATTTCATATTGTTTCTTTTGGCAGGGAACACATTTTCCGCAAGGAATTAGAGGAAAAACTCCTACTCTTCGGTTTTGCCAGTCAGCGTCTGCACTGCTTCCAACCTTTTCCACTGTCCCTGAAAATTCATGGCCTATGATAAGAGGATGCCGATGCGCTCCGGTGTCAAACACCCTGGCAATGTCCGAGCCGCAGATGCCTGCCGCTTTTACCTTGACAAGCGCCTCTCCTTTTCCGATCTTCGATACAGGACGCTCTCTAAATTGTAAATCGCCGATCCCGTACAGCACCCATGCCTTCAAATCCAATTCCTCCTACTTCATCTGCTCCCTGAACTTTTCAAGATCCATGTCCGTCGTTACTTTAAAATTCTTTTCCTCCCCCGGGATAATAACAACATCCATCCCCGCCATGACCGCGGCTTCCGTGGAACCGTTGATGTTCATGATCCTATCTGGAAAAAGCTCCATATTTGCCAGATAATACTTCTTTAAAAGGAACAGCTCCGGGGACTGCCCCGCATAGACCGTACTCCGTTCAAGAAGCCCTTCCACCCGCCTGCCGTTTTTGCTCAGATACACTGTATCCTTCATCGGCAGCACCGGCATTACACCGTCATGTCCTGCAAACGCCGCATGGCATTCCTCGATCAGCCTCCCGCTCAAAAAAGGACGGGCGGCGTCGTGGATTAACACTGTATCCCTCTCATCTATGCTTTCCAGCCCTATCGCTTCCTCTTCTACACGAAGAAGCGCCTTTAACCCATTAAGGATGGACTCCTGCCTCGTATGCCCAGGTTCGGAAAACCCTACAATTTTCCCGGCGTCAAGCCCCTCTTTTTCTGCATCCGCACGGATGGCGTCCCGCCACTTCTGTTCCGCCACAATCTCCACTCCATCGACAAACGGAGACTGTATCAGCGTCTCAAGGGCATATGTAATCAGCATTCTCCCGCCAATGCAGAGATATTGCTTGGGGATATCCGCGGAAATCCTGCTCCCTATTCCGCCGGACAATAATAATGCGGTATTCATGTCTCTCCTTCCGTGTTCTCTAACTACCTCTTAAGGTTCTTCCTTAAAACTCCATTGCCCGGATTTTTTCCAGTGTCTCTTTATAAGGGCGTCCCTTACCAAACAGAAGCGTCGTCCCCAGGACAAAACCTTTCACCCCTTTTGGGGCAAACTCCCGGATCTTGTCCACCCCGCAGGCGCCGTCCCAGTAGATTTCAAAATTCATAGCATCTTTCATGGCAAGGAGCTGGTCGTACTTCTCCCCCACATAGGGCAGGAACATCTGCGCGGCGTTCCCGGGGTTCACCGACATGACCAAAACCTTCTTTACAATGCGCAGAAGCATACGGACATTTTCCACACTTGTCCCCGGATTGATGGCTATCCCCGGTATCAGCCCTGCATTAATGATCTTCTGCAAAGTGGTAGACGGATGGTACTCCGCCTCCGGGTGGATGTAAATCGTGTCCCCCGGGCGCAGGCTGTTTATGAAAAGTTCAATCGTATTACTCGGATGCTCCACCATCAAATGCACGTCCAACGGTTTTTTTGCGGCCGAACGGATATAACGCAGGTCATTTAAAGACATGGCAAAATTCGGGACATAACGCCCGTCCATGATGTCGATGTGGAAAGAATCAATACCGCCCTCTTCCAGATTCCTTACCTCCTGCTCCAGATGCCCGTAATCCGCGCACATCATGGAGGCTGTTAGTTCAAAACTGTCGTCCAATTTTCACTTCCTCCTTCGGTTCCTGCCTAATTACTCAACCAATAACATCCTTGATATCTGTCCTTCTTCCAAAAAATGGATCTTCAACCACCATTGTAAGAAAATCCTCGTCTTTAATCTGTATTCTATTAACAAGAGAGAGGAATACTTCATCTAAGCGTCTGTTCTTTTCTCTTGCATATTCTGGCGCTAGCTGCAAATAATCCGTAAAATATGTACATATTCCTTCTTGCGCTTTCTCAAAACATCTAATATCCTTATTGCATCTGGTTTCCTGAACAAATTGGGGAATTCCGCCTTCTCCAAATCCCTCTATTTGGGAATAAGGAGAAGTCAGTATAGTTTCAAGAAAATAATAATTATCAAAAAAAACGCTGTCGTTCTTCTCTTCGTCAGAATAAAACGATTCAATATCGAGACCTTTATCAGCCATAAATTCGGGTTCAAGTTGTAAAAAATAAAATCCCTTCAAATGCTGTCCGAACAGCCTGCGAATATACATTTGCGTAGTCCCCTTTGCAACAAAATCAAACATAGCAATACTTTCATCCTGTATATCCAATTTCTCAATATACTTCTGATAATTTTTTCGCTGAATCTTTGCTTTCTCCAGAATCACTTCACTTTTTTCGCGATCTTTTAACTCCTCTTCTCGAATTCCAAAACGTACATAAATTGACTCCTCTGGCAATCCAGAATATTTCATACTGTCAACATAGGCTATATCGTCAACGCTTTCCATTCCTGCCCGAATTGTAGCAGTCCTTGATGTCAAAAAATAGATAGAATTTATATCTGGATCGACCTTCCTGAATAATTTCCCAATCAAATATCCATCTCTGGCACAAAACAAAATCTGTTTAAAATGCTGTGCTTTTATTCTCTTTTTCAACCATAAGATAAAATCTGTTATTATAGGTGCACAAAATAAATATCCGATTTGATATGCACTTGATACCGATACCCTCTTTTCATCATCATTAAACCAAAATGGGCTGTTAAACATATTTGAAACAAACAAACCTACCTTCAGCCTATCTGAAAGTGTCGTCATACAATCTTCTATTCCAAAGCTTCCAACCGCATCAAGCAAATCAATCCCACGGTATAGCCGATAAGTATCCATACCATTTTCAGACGCCTTCTTAACATCTGATATCTCGTCATCTCCGATATGAAGGATCGTCTTTCCCTTAAATTTTCCCAAAATCATTTCATACAAATTCTGTGTTTTTGAAATCCCGTATTCACATGAAACTATAATCTGTCTGTATCCGGACAGACCAAACCTTTCAAGAATACTTCTTATTTTATCTTTTGAATAATAGCTGTCTGTAATGACAATGACTGTCTTTCCTTTAGATACTTCATTGCGATATATAGTGCATAGTTCTTCTCTTGTCAACATCGTGGAAAAATCCACCTTCCACTCCATTTCGGATAATTCGGCAGCAGATAAAAAACTTCCCCCTACCTGTTTCAGAACATAATTATAGATTTCATCAAGTTTCGGAGCTTTATCCTTTGACAATTCCTTTTCTGCTGACAACCGAAGCTGCGCAAAATCTGGAATACAAATTCCCCTCTCTTTTAGTTGAAAATCCAACAGTTCAAAAATATCAGTATAGGACAGAACTTTGCGTGTAATCAACGTATCAAACAAATCAAAACTAACGACATCCGCATTTTCTATCTTTTCCAAAAGTACTCTTTTCTGACTGCCGTGTAATTGTTTAAAATCATAAGAAACTTTATTCTTCAACAGAAGATTTCGCCCTCTCACATCATACAGTGCAATATCGTTCTCGGAACATATCTCTCCAATACGCTTTACAATTGCTTTGCATGAGCCCGGACGAGCCACAACAACAATCATTCCGACCCCATATTCAATAGCCTTCCGTATCGAAATAATAGGATATCCATAACTCTCTCCGTCTTCCTTAAACCCATCAATCAAACCGACAACTGAAATACATTCCCCATAGGCAGTCAAAAAACGTTCTGTTTCTGTTCCCAGGCCATAAAGGGCGGCAGGTATACTATTATATTTTCTTAACACTTCTTCAATATCGGACAACTTCTTCCTCCAATGCTGTTATAAACTCATCCAGACGCAGAATCTTTCTGTCGTCAAGATACAAATCATAAACTAAGTTCTTCTGAATCTCATAAAAATACGGCTCTGTCATTACTACAATTACATCAAACTCAAGAAATCGTATTTCTTCAGGCGAAATAACCCGATAGCCATAAAATTGTCCCCCTTGCTTATTCTTATCTGAGTCTGCAACAGCAAGTACGCAAAAATGTTTTGGATCCGTCCAATGCTGCTTTTCCATATAGTAGCTTGCTACCTCACCCGTACCATATAGCACAACTTGCAGTAACCGGTTCCTTTTATTTTTCCTGTCTATACTTTCCCAAATATCCTTAACAATCCGTTCTCCACACTTCCCGTCAAGAAAGGGAAACCATTTGGAAACCACACGGTTCACTCCATCCGTATTCCTTATAATCCCTCTACGCAGATTTTCAAGAAACGCACAGATATCTTCGCATGTCGTTCCATGTTCACAGACATCCATAACCCTTTGCACCGGAATCGTCAGCGGCTCCGTATAACTGGCGTTCTGCATTAGCAAAACCGGTACACCCAACATAACTGCTTCCACCATAGTAGCGCTTCGGTCTATTATAATCGCATCCGCATGGTAAAGAGAATGACGATAATCAACAGAATTATCAATATATGCGTTCTGCTTTCCCTCAATTTTCTCTATCAGCCTTCTTGCGTCTCGTATAAGCATGTCGTCACCTTGTAAATCGGAAGTCACCATCCTGCCAACCATCTTAGGGTGTGGTAGCACAACAAAAAAGAAGTCGCTGAACTTCTCCAGTTGATCCGCAAAATCAAGATATTCCCTGAGTTCTGGTGTAATCATCCGTATTTTCCCATCAATTTTGTTTTTTTTTGGAAAATGTATTTTCCAGATAACGATTTTTTTCCCGGCAGCAAGTTTGTTTATCTCGCTGGATATTGGATAGTCTTTTTTACAAACAATACAATCAAATTTGGGGGAGCCCGTTACCTTAACTGCATTTCTATTTCTACAGTACTTTTTATATTCGTTCAGGATTCCATCACTGGAAATATATATCTTCCATGCATTTTCTACAACACGACTGTTAAAATGATCATTTCTAGCCATCTCGGTGTCTGCGATTTCAATCCCATATGGGATGTATACTATTCTCGTCCCCCGCCTGACAAATTGTAAGGACAACATATCCGGAGTGTGGAACGCAGCGTCATATGGGAATTGAATAAACGCTATATGGGGATGATACTGTTCAAAGTCTATATCTTCGCATCGCTCATAGGGCAGTCCCATTTGTTTTAAATATTCCTCTGCTCCTATGCTATGTGATACTTCCACCGTGGTCTCTGATACCAAGATCAGCCGCACATCAAAGCATTCTTTGCATTGACATGCCTGATAAACGCTCTCCCATGAAGGCCACACAGTTCCCGCCTGGAACAGAAAGGCGGTCTCGATTTTTTCTCCCGGAAGAATACGCCGGTAATTATCACACAAGCACATCTTCATCCGTTCGCCCCTTTCATCCCCGATAATACAAACATCATCACGTGATCCATCACCATATGCACATCCTCCACAATCTGCATATTATTGATGTTCACATGAATACAATAGTCTGAAAGCTTCTTAAGCTGTCCGCCGTCATACCCTACTAGGCTAATGGTCGTAGCACCGATACTTTTCGCGTACTCCACTGCTTTCACAACATTTCTGGAATTCCCGCTTCCAGAGATAGCCAGTAAGACATCTTCTCTACTCATCTTATTTTTTAAAGGCTCAGAAAAAATATCTTCATACCCGATGTCATTGGCTATCGCCATCATCATTGGTATGTTGTCGTTTAAGCATTCAAAGTTATATTTTATACGCTGGCTATAGCTGATACCCTTATTAAAATCGCAGGTAAAATGGGAGGCCGTCGCAGCACTCCCTCCATTGCCGCAGATAAATACCCGCTTTTTTGAAAGTCTTGTCCTTTCAAGCACATTCATCACTTCATTGATTTCATTTTCATCCAGATTTTCCAATACTCTCTGCTCTTCATTAAGATACGTTCTAATATCGTGTGCGTAATCCATCTTCTCACCTTCTCTATACAGAATCAGCTTCACTGCAGTTAAAAGATCTTCTGCCTCTAGCTCCGGTGTGACGGGATATCTCCCATCTTTTCCACTCTCGCCGGTATGTACAAGCATCGTATGGAGACCGGCATTTATTCCTGTCTGAATATCCCTCGTTGTGTCTCCGATCATATAGGATACCGATGGATCTATGTTATACTTTTCCATCATTGATTTAATCATCCCTATCTTCGGCTTCCGGCAGTCGCAATCTATCTTGTAGTCAGGATTTTCATCCGGATATCCCTTATCCGGATGATGCGGACAAAACATAATGTCGTCCAAATAGGCGCCATTCTCACCCAGTACTGTTTCCAACTTCCTATGGATAAATCTGATATCCTCCTCAGTACATAGTCCTTTCGCGACTACCGGTTGATTAGTAATCATGATCGCAAGATATCCCGATCCGTTCAGCAAGCGAATCGCCTCCGAGCTTCTTTCATATAATTGCAACTGCTCGGGATGGCTGACCTGACCGGCAAGACGGTTTATAGTACCGTCCCTGTCCACAAAAACACATCGTTGCTTTCTTGCCAGATTCTTCAATTCCCACTTACCGGTACGTAGCTCAAAAACCGTTTCCCTGAATCTATCTGGTGTCCCGGTGTCCTTAATATATTCACTTGTACGATAGCCGAACACACGATGCGTAAAAAGGAGCTTCTCAACTACCTCCTGCTCCCAATCCTTCTTCACTGGTTCTGGAATCCGTCCCACTATCTCATATTCAAAAATAAACATCCCTGCATTCACCAGATTGGAAACCCATGTCGTTATCTTTTACGTCGTACAATAAAATGCCGTAAACCGAAGTTCTATATCTAACAACAGCAGATCCGAATAATATGGATGCCCATTCGGATGACATACCAGAGTAATAAGTGCCCTTTTTTCCAGATGGAAATCTAGCCAACGGCCAATATCCATATCAAACATCACATCACCATACACAAACAGATAGCGTTCTGCAGGCAACTCCCGCAGATAGTAAAGCGCTCCTGCCGAACCGAGAGGTTCTTTTTCTGTAATGTAATCAATGTGAACGCCAAGCCATTTCCCGTCGCCAAAATATTCTTGTATTTTCTCTCCAAGATGTCCGATAATAATAACAAAGTCATGAATACTATACTCTGCCAGTTTCTCAATCTGCCACTGAAGCAGTGGTTTCCCATTCATAACAAGCATTGGTTTTGGGATTTCATCCCGCGTCAGCTCGCGCATACGATTTCCGAGACCTCCTGCCTGGATCACCGCTATCATTCTGACATTCCTATTATTACCCATGTGACTCCCTCTCTTTCAAAATATCCCGCACCGCTGCCCGCACCGCCTCATCGGATGAAAAACGGGCTCTCCAACCTGTCGCATGAATTTTATCCATACAGTACCTAAACCGTGGGACATCCCCCTTCCATCCGCTTTCACCCCCAGTATATTCATACTTTACATCCTTTAATCCCATCTCCTCACAGACAATATCCGCAATTGATGTCACCTTCGTCGCACCATGGGTACCGACATTATAAAGACTCACACCTTTTGGTGCATCCATGAGCATCATAATAGCCCCTATCAGATCTGCCTCATGGATATAAGGCTTCGTCTGATTCCCATCTCCCAGAATAATCAGTCGGACCGGGTCTTCTTCAAGTCGCTTCATAAAATCAAAAATCACACCATGTGTCAGATGACCGCCAACAACATTAGGAAAGCGAAAGATTAAAGCACTCATATCATTCATATACGAGAAGGCACTGATCAGAGCCTCACTCCCAAGTTTCGACGCCCCATAATAGGAAATCGGTGAAAGATTTGAGGTGTTTTCATCAAGTACCTCATCCCTTCTATCCCCATATACTGCAGACGTCGAAGCAAAAAATATTTTTTTTATATCAAATTTTTTCATCGCACTCAAAATGCGGAGTGTGGTGGTATATGTATTTCGATACTCTATCTCAGGATTGTCTGCGCTTTCTCTGATATCAGAATTTGCAGCAAGATGAAAAATATATTCAGGATGATATTTTGAAAACAGTCCATCCAGCGCACCCTCATCCGTTGCATCTGCTTCAATTAATTCAAATTGTTCTTCGCATATCAGATGGGAGACATTTTCGGCTTTACCGAGAGAAAAATTATCAATACATACTACTCCATGCCCTTCCCGTATTAATTCTGTACAAAGATTGCTCCCTATAAATCCCGCACCGCCGATCACCATTGTTTTCATATCGCAAATACCTGTCCCCTTTCCTGTATTATAGAAAATTCCGCTTCTCAGTCCCAATATTTATCACCAATATAGACCACGCTTGTTCCATCATGCTCGAATGCGACTGGGAAACGCCTTAATCCCAACGCTTTTTCCATACGCTTCTGTTTGTATTTCTCACAATAAAACATAAGAAAGCCTCCGCCTCCTGCTCCAAGCAGCTTTCCTCCTAATGCACCGTTCGCCATTGCTCTTTCATATATTGTGTCGATTCGAGAATCTGCAATACCGCTTGCAAGCTCTCGTTTTTTCATCCAGCCCTCATTCAGCATTTTCCCAAAATCTGAAAGATCATTATTTTCAAGAGACTGTTTCATCGTCCTTGCCATTGCACACATCTGAATCAGGTTCTCAGCCTTACCTTTTTGAAAAATATTCTTCTTCTGTTCTTCCAGAATCTTATTAGCGTCATGAGTAAGTCCTGTAAAATACACCACAATGTTCTCCTGCAAAGCCTTCCTCGTCTCCAAATCTAAAATCAATGGTTCTACTGATACTGTGTCGTCCTGATGGAAACTGATCAAATTCAGTCCACCGCACGCCGCCGCATACTGATCCTGTTTACCAATCGGATTCCCAAGGCGGTTGATCTCCACGTCACAGGCTTCCTCGGCAATTTTATTTTTCGATACATATTTTCCCCTATAGCAATAAAGCGAATGCAGAAGTCCAACCGTGAACGCACTGGAAGACCCAAGCCCTGTGCCGCTTGGCACATCCGCTGTACTTGTAATCTCCACACCGCTGACATTCATGTCGTTTAGCACACAGCGACAAATTCTATGTTCTATCTTATCTATATTTTCCACGATCTCCGTTTTCGAGTATTTCAATGCCGTCTTTTTTTCATCAAAATAAGGATGAACGGAAATATACATGTATCTATTAATTGAGGTGCTCAAAACGCAACCTCCATATTCTCTGTAAAAATCCGGCATATCGCTTCCGCCGCCACAGAAACTCATGCGAAACGGGGTTTTTGTAATGATCATTGCAGACTCCTTCTATTACACATTTTATTCAGAATATCCTCCACGTCTCTCTGCCTTTTCTTTTTCCTGCCCAAATGATTCCCCGTTACCCATGTCCCGTCATAATGATGGATTGAATACGAATTTGCGGTAATATCAGTTATTCCAGTTACGATGTTCTGTGGAGAGAGCACTTCTATTGGATAAATCGTCATGCCATTTACATTTTGAATTCCTGCCCCAACGCCCATTCCCAGTTCCATCATGTCTCTTGTTTGGTAGATCGGCGATATAGTTTCATCCAAACTTCCATCTTTCCTGATGAAATGCATCTTCTTATAGCGCTGTATTAGACGTTCGATCACCGGGCTTCCCTTTACTGCACCAAAACCCAGACCGAGATTTATTTCTCCCGGAAATTCCAACCCACAATAACCGTCGTTAAAGCGCAAATCATCTAGATTTTTAATAAGTTCTATATCTGTATCTAGATAAATTCCTCCATTCTCATAGATGATCTTCAGCCGGAAATAATCAGGTACAAATCCATACTTACAGCTTTTATATGCCTCTCTTGTATAATCGGTCTCCCCAATGTCGCAATTACTCTCGTTCCACTCAATGATTTCATAATCAGGACAATACTTTCTCCAGCTTTTGACAAATTCTTTATATCTGTCCGGCAAGGGTTCATTTCCAAACCAGCAATAGTGAATTACTGGAGGAATCCGCATCGTATCCGACCACCGGATCCGTATATCGCGACCCTC
Organism: uncultured Lachnospiraceae bacterium; assembly: GCA_946566415.1. Taxonomy (GTDB): domain Bacteria; phylum Bacillota; class Clostridia; order Lachnospirales; family Lachnospiraceae; genus Allocoprococcus. The sequence continues at coordinate 21,387 of CAMNWW010000007.1, forward strand.
ACTCAATCCAAACATAAAATGAAAAAGATAACAGTCCACGTCATCTAATTCCCGCAATGCATTCAACTGTTCCACAGCCTCGCCAAATGCTGTACATGTGATAAAAATAACGGCATCTTTTAAATCCTGTTTTAAAAAATCCCCTAAGCAGACCGTCTCTAGGACTCTTTTCCCAACTCTATGTCTTTGACCTGCCTTATGCACATCCCCGTCTACCAGCCACATGATATTTGCCACCCATGCATATTCAGCGTAATTATTCATAATGCGAAGAAACTCACCACCAATTCCATAGCAGGCGATTTTTTTACCTGTACATGCACCCGAAAAGCTCCTCATATCACAGTTTTTTAGTACCATAAGATTGCGTCTCCCATTATTTTTTCTTCCGGAACTCCCATTCTCAAAAGTTCCTCTTTGATCTCCCCATAGTATTTTGATGAAGAAATCAAGATTAAATCATATTCGGCTTTTTTTATCTGTTCCTTTGCACATACCTCAAAATTTTTTCCCACACACATTATGCTTCCTGTCTGTTTATCAGCCACCCCGCATAATGACCATTTCTCTTCTCCTCTTTCCTTCAGTTTTATATATCTTTCCAAGGCATGTTTTCCATCGACACCTAAGCCATACAAAATGAATTTTCTCTTTTCCCTCCGCATTTCTCTTGCTTTTTCTATATTTTTATCTGCAATATTCCGTACCGTATCCTTCAATTCCCTCTTATTTATTCTTATTTCACTTGTCATATTCTCAAGTAGATTTCCATGTCGGTAGTATGTTTCTACAGATATCTCGTATATTTTTCTCATACTATCTGTATAGCACCCAAAAAGTCCAAGGCACATTAGCCAACGCTTATTTACTTCTTCTATTACATAATGATTCCTGCCACACTTTTCAATCAGCTCAAAAAGTAAAGATATCTGCTCTGCTATGGCACTCGCTCCTTTTTGCTGAAACCACTCTCGTAACTCCTCGCGGCGATAGTTCTTTATAAATGTCTCATCTGGATAATAACTACTGTCTATTCTGAACAT
>CAMNWW010000008.1 GCA_946566415.1 uncultured Lachnospiraceae bacterium
TTGAACGCAAAACGGTATCTCGAAGGCAGCGCGTAAAAGTCCGGATTGGAAATAATTTCTTCCCGATACAGGATCCTTCCTTCCTCTATCAGACTTTCGCAATATTGCCGCAAATCTTCCACCAGCCGCGTATATTCCGTCATTCCCTGGGACAGCTTTTTCTCCAGAAAATACTGCCTGAGCCGGCAGGCATACACCGGGTATCCCTCCAAAGCAGGAACGATCTCCTGATAAAATCTCTCCTGTCCTTCCACCGGCACGCGCTGTGCCAAAACGGCCGCGCACGTTTCCCAATTTTCCGGCGAAACCTGTTCCAGCAAAGCGTCCACCGAAAAACCGTTCCTTTCCGCTATCCATAACACTTGCCACAAAAAATCAGGAGGACAATGATCCGCGCAGACTTTCCAGTACTTTTCCACATCTGCAGCGCGTTCTTTTTTCTCCATATAAAGCGCTTTCTGGAGATTTACATACGGGTCAGACACCTTCAGCCGCAAATAGCATTCCAGGATTTTTTCCTCCAGTTCCTTATACTTTGTCTTCCAAAGTTCAAGATCAGCATAATACCGTGCAGCCCGTTCGCTTCTTCGCCATGGCATCCAGGTAAGAATGCGTCCCATCATAGTAAAATCTTTGAGTTCTGCGGCGAAAATGAGTCCGATCAAATACGTCGGGACTTCTTTTTCAATCGTGGCGTCCAAATTAATGTCCGCGCTGCTCTGGAGCATCGCCTGGTCCCGGTGCTTCAGCAAAAACAGCAGTTCATCATTGAACCTCCTGACATAGCCCAGACCCTTTTTAAACTCTCTAAGCTGATGGCACAGCTTTACAATTTCCGCCGTCAAATAAGCATGATGGACTTCCCGGATACGCGGCGAAGCAAGAATCCGCTCCCCCTCTTCCAAGGCTCTGCGCGTCTCCCCGGTATTTGAGATCAAGACCGGAAGATTGCACATCATCCATAGCTCTGTTGAATAGACCGTCGGATTTTCCTGCGCCAGCGCGAGTCCCTTTTCACAGTATTCTATCGCCTTTTCGTACTCCTTGTCGCCCCGGTATTCCTGGACAAGCTGCATATGACAGGGCACTGAATCCGGTTCCTCCTCCAGATGCTTTAAAAGAAGGGATAAGTTTCTTTCGGTTTTGACATCCTCCTCTCCCTTTTTTCTCAGATAGCCAAAATGATGTACAAAGCAGGAAAACATCTTGCATGGTTTTTCAAACGGTTCCAAATTCTCATGAATCGGAAAGACAAACTCTGTCTGAGGCGTCAGCCGGCACATACGCCCCACATTGGCGTCCGTATAGGTCTTCCCGCCCCAGTCCAGGTAATTCCGCACAACATACTGGGCGGACTGATAATTTTTATATTCACCGCTCTGAAAAAAGCGGATAATCTCTCCTGCGTCTTCAAACCATTCATCATCGTCCAGATAAAGGAACCATTCTCCTTTCGCCTGCTTTAGCCCTGCATTCCGGGCTTTTGAAAAATCATTGCACCATGGAAAGGGCACGATCTTGGAAGCATACTGCTCTGCCAGCTCCCGGACCTTTGGATCCTCCCCGGTAACAACAATGATCAGCTCACTGTCCACCTCCCGAAGAATCGGCGTAAGCGACGCAAGGCATCTTCCCAGTGTGTCCATCCGGTCTGACGCCAAAAGAGAAATGCTAAGTTTCATATCCATAATTTGCTGCTCCTTCCTTCTTTACCTCTGATTTTGCCGCCGTCAGACGGTTTAAATCAGGCACCCCGAACATCCCGGCAATCTCCGTATCCTCTATCACGCGGCTGCTCGTATTCCCTTTCCCGGCATTTGCAAGCATGGCTTCCACTCTGTTCGCCAAGGTCACATCAATAAATTTCCCTACGTCGATTCCCCGCAGTTCAAAAAAGAGAAGCGGATTCTCATCCAGCCGCACCCCGACGCCATAGAGCGCCGCCGCCACATGCTTACATAAAAGCGCCCAGTCCGGGCAGCTGCAGCTAAAGCTTATCTCCCTCGGCGTGGGGAACAGACCGTCTTTGCCCTGAAACAGTTCCTTCATTTCTTCCGGGAAATCTCCGGCCAAAAGAGCTTCCAGGTTCTCCAGCTTTCTTCCGCATCTCTCAATGATCGCCTGGCACTTTTCCTCCGACAAAGGGCTGATGCGTATTTCCACTTTATAGGGAGTTTTACGGGTTCCCTGCACCCTGGCGAGGATCCTGCCTTTTTGTATCTTAAGGTCAATGACCGCTCCTGTGCGGACATAGCGTTTCCCGCGTCCTAAGCGGCTTTCATAATCTGCGTACTGCGTCAGGTTATCGCACCATGCGTTCCCCCACCATTTATTTACGACCGATCTTCCTTTTACCACAACCGGCTCCAGCGTCTTCCCTTTTGCCCTTTCCTTCTTTTTGCTCGCCGCGGATTTCTTCTGCAGTTCCGCCGCCGTCGGCTGACTGTAGTTCGGTATATCGTCCCAGTATCTACTCATATTCTGCACTCCTTCTATCCCAAACGCAAAAGCGACATCAGTTCGTCGTTTCCAAGCTCTGTGATCCATTTTTCCCCGCCGGATCCTATGACGTTCTCCGCCAATTCTTTCTTGGACTCAATGATAGCGTCGATCTTTTCTTCTATCGTCCTTTGGCATACCAGCTTATGCACCATAACATTTTTCGTCTGGCCGATGCGGAACGCCCTGTCGGTCGCCTGGTTCTCCACAGCTGGATTCCACCACCGGTCAAAGTGAATGACATGGTTCGCCTTCGTAAGGTTCAGCCCTGTGCCTCCGGCTTTGACGGACAGGACGATGAACGGAACATATTCTTCTCCCTGGAACGCTTCCACGATTTTTCCCCGGCTCGCAACCGGCGTGCCGCCATGCAGCACGTATCCGTCCGCGCGGAATATTTCCTTTAAAAACGCCGCCAGGGCACCGGTAATCTCCCGAAACTGTGTAAATACTAACACACGTTCACGTTTCTCATATATCGTCTCACATATTTCCCGGAGCATGGCAAATTTTCCGCTGTCTGCTTCTGCAAACGCCTGCTGCCCCAAATATTGGTCGGGATGATTGCAGATCTGTTTCAGCTTCATGATCGCAGAAAGCACGATGCCCCGCCGCTCGATGCCCTCCGATTCCATGATACGTTCTTCCATCTCGTCCACAGTCTTCCGGTACAGCACGACCTGTTTTTTCGACAGCCCGGCATAGTCGATGGTTTCCAGTTTCTCAGGCAGGTCCGCAATGATTCTTTTATCCGTTTTCACTCTCCTCAGCATAAACGGGGCCACCATGGACTTGAGCCTTGCGTAGTTTTCCGGGGAATCCTTCAGACGCTTGCAGAACTGATGAAATTCCATAGACGTCCCCATAAGTCCCTTATTCAGGAAATCGAACAAGGACCATAGATTGGTCAGATCATTTTCGATCGGCGTCCCGGTCATTGCGATCCTCATTCGCCCGGTCAGCTTTTTGATCTCCTTTGTCTGCTTCGTGACCGGATTTTTGATCGCCTGAGCCTCGTCCAAAATGATGCACGTCCAATTCATTTCCTTGAGTTCTTTGATGCGTGATATCATCCCATAAGTCGTAATATTCAAAAAAGCGGGTTCCTTTTCTAAGCGTCTTCCTAATGCCGCGGCGCCCCCGCCGTGGAGAATGTTAAGCTCCATATCCGGCACGAATTTTTCCGCTTCTTTCTGCCAGTTTCCAAGAAGCGACGCCGGTACGACCAAAAGTACACGGGCGTTCTTTTCCCTTTTTCTCAGTCCTTCCAAATAGGTAAGTACCTGCACTGTTTTTCCCAGTCCCATGTCGTCCGCCAGACATGCGCCGAACCCCAGTTTATCCATATAATTCAGCCAGGCATATCCGTTTTTCTGATATGGGCGCAGGGATGCGTGTACTGTCGAAGGAACCGCCGCTTTTCGTATTTTCTCCGGCTTACGCAGATTTATGAGCAGAGAAGAGAGCCACTTGCCATTACTGATCAAAGGACCTACATCCATCGACTTCTCGTCTGTCCCCATCTCCATCCGAAGGGCTTCCATCAGCGTAAGCTCGCCGGTCTGTTCGTCCATTTCCGCCAGGAGCTCTTTCAGCCGGGCATGGTCCACCTCTACCCACTTCCCTTTCAGCATCGCCAGCCCTTCCGTCTGCGCCAAAAGATTCTTGACGTCGTTTTCCGTCAATTCCATGCCGTCTACCATCAGCTTCGGTCTCATGGATATAAGCGCGTCAAATCCCACCATGGAAGGCTTTTCATCCCCCAGGCAGACGGACATCGAAACGGACGTGGCCTTTTTCCTCCACCAATTCGGTATCCGGCAGAGGATTCCCGTATTTTCGATCTCCTCTATCTGCTTTAAAAATGTGTAGGCTTCCTCCGCCGTAAGCCTGAGCGGGTGAAATAATTCGCCGCTCTCCATGAAACTGCCGATCAGATCGGACACCTCCGCCGCCCGATTTAGGCAGGACAGCAGTGTTAAAAGCTTTTCCCGCTCATTCTGATACTCTGTCAGGGCGTACTTAAGCGGGACATGCCTTACCTTTCCATCTTCCCCCTTCGTAGCATAGGTCGCCAGGAACGCAAACGGAAAGCAGTCGTCTTTATTTTCTACCAAATGAAAAAAGACTCTCTCCGGTACGCGGAGCTTCTGATTCTTTTCCGTCAGATACATCTCCACCGTACCGTCGTAGCTTGAAATTTCCTCGGCAAAAATCGCCTGAAGCTTCCGGAACACCTTCTGAAGCCATTTTTTCGTAATGTATTCTGCTCCGATCGCGAAGGGAACCGCCCACAAAAGCTCCTCCGCTGCTTCTTCTGTAAGCGTTACCTTTACATTTTCTCTCGAAAGTTCCAGTTCCGGCAGGTCTGTAAGCCGCTGCAAAAATGCAGACGCGACCTGATAGAGAAATCCCTCCGTCGGAGACATCTCGCCTGGCCGCCCCTTAAGGCCAAGCTGATACAGGGTGCGAAAGCCATCCTCGCCGGTCCACTTTTTCGCTTCCTCTCGTTCTTCTTCGGAGATCAATCCCGACGTATCCGGGGAAAATCCTTCTGCTGTAAATAGAAATCTCATCATCTTCGTTCCTCTTGATCCTTTCGCTGCTCACAATAACTTTCGACCATTTGAATAAATTCATCAGCTACCACAATTTGTCGTTCAGATTCTTCTCTACTGGCAATGTAAAAATCATCATAATCGCTTGCATGACGTATTTCTGCCGCTTCACCAATTTTTCTTCCAATCTCTCTTGGAAAAATCTCCGTTTTAACATAATTTTTATTAAAATTTCCGATTGCATCTTTGTGGCGTTTAAAGGCATTTCCATTTAAAGCATGAACGGCATTTATCGCATGAAAAACGGCATAATAGGCACGGTTATTTGCGCTCTTATATTCCTCTGCGGACAATAATATCCTTGCCGACTGTAAATTTTCTTTGGCTGTCTGGATTCGATATAGACATAAATCCTCTCGCGTTCCTATATCATCTTTAGGCTGCCTCATATAAGACCACCCCTTCTCTATAAATATTGGCATAGAACGGATAATTAATCCGCCACTTTCTAAAGTGAGCCTCACTTTTAGCAATCGGTTTTATATCTATATCATTATCGAGGTTAAAATCATATGTCATATAGGAAAGTTTTTGGCTATATGTCTTTAAATCAAGATCAGACATGTCAAGCAATATCATAATATCCACGTCCGAGCCTGGTTTGAAATCCCCTCTGGCATAAGAACCGTATAAAATTACTGTTCTCAAATGAGTTCCATATATTTTTTTTATCTCAGAAATATATTGTTCTATTAAATTTTGCATTACATGCAGCATTACCTCTCCTCCTTCCATTGCACGATTCTGGTTCAAAATATGTGCCGTCAAACTTCTTCTACATTAGAGTATACAAAAAGATGATCATAGAAACAACAAAAAAATCCTGACAAGGAAATAAAGTTTTCAAGACCTCAAATCCCTGCAGGATTCTCTTTTAATGTAACCTCTTTTCTAATCTGCCGTCAGCCTTTGAACCATTCTCAGCACCCGCGCGGCGCATCGTCGGACCGTCTCTTCTGACAGCCTGCCGTCCCTGTACGCCTCACGGATATTTTCACCATCCTGGGGACTTCCCGGCATGATGATGTCATTTCCCGCGGCCGCGCATTTCCATGGTACGCTTCCGTCCTTCGGTCCGGTCGTATCCCAATCCGACATAATTACGCCTTCAAATCCCCACTCTTTGCGGGCGATCGTCGTACAGAGCTTTTGGCTGTTCGCCGCATGGACGCCGTTTACTAGATTATACGCAGTCATGATGGCTGCCGGGCTGCTTTTCTTTACAGCAATCTCAAATCCGCGGAGATAGATTTCCCTGAGCGCACGTTCGGAAACGCGGGCATCCACTCCCATCCGGTTATCCTCCTGGTTATTGCAGGCGAAATGCTTGATTGTCACGCCGCGGCCATCATGACTCTGGACGCCGTCCGTCACAGCCGCGGCCATCATTCCCGAGATCAGAGGATCTTCCGAATAATATTCAAAATTCCGGCCGCACAAAGGATTTCTGTGAATATTCATTCCCGGCGCCAGCCAGAGATCAACCTGAAACTCCTCCATCTCCGCCGCGATCAGTTCGCCGAACCTTCGCATCAGCCCTATATCCCAGGACTGTGCCAATGCGGTTCCTACAGGAAATGCGGTACAATACTGATAGTATGTTTCTGCATTTTCATGGCGATTCTCTTCCTCCAGGAATCCCTTTTCCAGAGCGCCCAGAATACCTATACCATACACTGCGTCCGTCTCCTTGTCCACTTCATAACTTTGCCTGAGCCTGATACCCGCCGGTCCGTCCGCCATAACCAAAGACCTCACGCCATATCTTTCTTCCAATGCTTCCGCAGTCTCCCCGGCTGAGCCCGGTACCCTGGTACCCGAAGCTCCTAGATTACCTGCATCCTGCGTGACATTGCCATAAAGGAGCGGTATCAGTTCAAAGGCTGGCAGCTCTTCTGCCAGATTTTCTGCTGAGGTCTTTCCTGCCCCCTGCTTTTTTGCCTCTTTTTTCATACATTCATCCACGACCTGCACGGCACAGACGGTAAATGATGCCGCAAGCTTCCGGCAGGCCGCATGTTCTCCGATCCACACTCCGTAATCTCCCGCTTCCATAATCCATGCATGCGTCTCCTCTGAATAGCTGGCAAGTTGTTTACGCTCTATAAAAATCGTCAAATCCTGAGAGGCATGCGGCGGCAGCACATCCGTCTTCGCAAATCCCGCCAGTCTTTGATATTCCTTCTCCATTCCTGTCTGCGGGGGCGTCACATACACCTGCACTACTTCTCTGCCGGAATAGATTTCCCCGGTATTTTTTACGGATACCGTTATCTCAATGCCTTCCTCCATGGTACGAAATTCTTTGAATTCCGTCTGGAAAGTGGTATAAGAAAGCCCATAGCCAAAAGGAAACAGCGGTTTTATACCGAATTTATCAAAATGACGGTATCCTACATAGATCCCTTCCGTATAATCCTCCTTTTCCAAATCCCCGTTCAGATAGCCGTAGCTCCCAGCAGAAGGATAGTCCTCATATCGCCTTGCCCAGGTAGACGTCAGCCTTCCTCCCGGCACGGCGCGGCCGAACAACACGTCGGAAACCGCATGGCCTCCCTCCTGCCCAGGAAGAGAGATATAAAGGACCGCCTTGATACCTGGGGCTTCCTCCAGAATATCCGTCAGTTCTATCGGAGCGCCTACGTTCAGTATCAAAATAATGGGAAGTCCTGTCTCTTCCAGATTCAGAATGTCTTCCCTCTCCTTCTTGCTCAGATAATAATCCCCTTCTTCTCTCCGCCGGTCCTTCCCCTCTCCGCAAATCCGGCTGATTACATAAACTGCCGCCGAAGCATCCTTTATATCCTCCTCTGCGATCTTCCGCCCTTCCGGCATCACGAACGGGTTTGACGCATACGCATCGAAAGGATTTTCCATATGCTCTGCATCCGCCAGCACCTTCTTCTTCCACTCATTCCTGGCGGCTTCATACCGCTTCTCATAATCCGCCAGCCATTCCTCACTCGTAACCTGGACCCCGCTGTCTTTCAGCCCCCTATAGATCGAAATATTCTCTCTGTTATTGACATCCCCGGACCCGGTCCCGCCTTTGACGGTCCTGACCGCTCCTCCGCCAAACAAGGCGACAGATATAGGGGCCGCCAGCGGAAGCAGCCCCTCATTCTTCAACAGTACCATACCTTCCGCCGCCGCGCTCCTCGCGAACGCGCCATGCAAAAGCTCACGCTTCGACGGCTGTGTTTCCAGCGTACCGCTGTGTTTCTGATTATTCGTTCTCATCGAAAAAACCTCCCTTTATCTCTTCTGGAAAAATTCCTGCTATTTTCTGAAGATTTCCATACTGCATATAATATTCATCCAATATTTTTTTTGAATATTTATATCTTTTATCACTTGTCATAAAAATCAACAGTTGTGTAAAATATCTCTCCCAGCTCTCATATTCCTTCGATTCGACATAATCCGGTATTGACTTCATTATCTCTGACAATTCTTTAGACTCGATCACACCAGATCGCAGAACCAGATACTCAAATGATTCCGGCATCCAGACGGCAATCCTTTGACCTGCTCTTGTTGCGGCATATTCCAAACAGCTCTCAACCATTGCCCCAAAAGCCGCTCCATCCACTATGATCAGCACATCCTGTTTCTGAAAATTTTGCACTTCAGATAACACCTTACTGTTCCCCCCCGCGCTTACCACAAGACTATGAGTGAACAGTTTTGTAAAAAATTGATTGCCTGAATTGCTGTCTTCTGTCACCACAATCTTCATCCGGTTATTTCCTACGACAGGGTAATTACTGTATAATTCCTTTAACTGATGAAATGATTCCTTTATATCCACCCGTTTTCTATCTGTTCTTATTTCATATATTTCATGGATACTATAGGGCAGCATCTTCAAAGGAGAGCGGTTAACCAGCACAAAATAATTTCCTGATACTCTTACAAACTCTGCAAATTCTTTTGAAAACACAAAATTATTGTTTTCTTCTATGAAAATAACTGTATTCTCTAATGGATATAACATCTCCTGCCAAGTATGTCCCACTTCATGACGCAAATAAACAAAGTAATTTCTGTCCGCAGTCACAGAATAGCCGGACTCCCTCCCGACCCTTAAATATTCATACATCATATGAAGGAGTGTTGTTTTTCCTGTCGCACTATCCCCTTTGATAACCGTAATATTTCTTCTTATGGTAAACTCGAATAGCATCTTCTTACTTTTTACTCTAAAATGACAACTACCCTTCATCCTGCAACGCCTCCGCCTCCAATAATGCATCCACATATTCTGTTGGATTATGGACGATCCTCCCAGTGTTCATGATCTGAATTTTAAATTCACCCTCAAATCGGATCATATGCTGCAAATATACCGTCAAATCTTTCTTCTTTGCAATTTCCAACACCCATTTTGCGCAATTATTTCCACAATTGGACAGATTGTAGACAAATTCATCATCCTTAAGCATCAATATCAAAACCTTGACTCCGCCGGATAGTTCTTTTGGCGTAATCGCACCCAGGACAGGACTCTCAATGATATGGGCGCTCACAACAGTAGAATGGTCAACATCCCAGATCATCGCTTTCACAAATTCATCCTCAATCCATTCATCTTCATACACGTTATCAAAATATGACGGCGCGTCATTCATGTATTCAGTCCCGCCATAATACCATATTTTCAGCATATCGCCTGTCTTACCTCCCTTTCTCTCATCCCTACAGCACCTTTATATAGGAATAAATAAATTTCCTGCCGGCGCCCATCTCTTTTTTTGCATTCCGCGTGACCTGACGGTATATCTGCCATGCCCTCCTTATATCCTGCTTCGTAACTTCCTGCCTATAGAACATAGTCTCCAATACTGTCTGATACAGCCATTCCATGGAATCTGAAAGCTCCGGCGACTTATCCGGAACCGAACTTCTCAGCGCCAGAAACCCGTCCTCACTTAAAATATCTGTTTTCTCCATCCCCTGAAAGACAGCCGTGTCGTAAATAGAGTCATAAATGCGCTGGATACCGGCTCCCCCATGTTCCTTACGGAAGCTCCTGTACTTATACTGCCGCCGCAGAGCCGCCTGGAAAAATATTACCAAGAGAACGGCGCCAAAGCAGACCGCACATTTTATCCCCGTCTCCAGAAACAATAGTCCCCATCCTGCCGCGCTTGGCACCCAGGAGCGCTCTTTACTGGACACTGCAGGCCGCCCCCTCTTGGGGCGTGTCCCATAATAGGGGAGGGTGTGCTCCTTTAATATCCACTCGTCTCCCTCATATACTTCACACCACGCATGACCCATCTCCCCGGTCACCTCCGCCTGGTACCTTCCGTCCCCCTGCCTTTGAAACGCTGAAGCCGGAACCGCATACCCCTGCACATACCGGGCCGGATATCCATACATCCGGTACATCAGAACTGCCGTCGTTGCAAAATGTACGCAGAATCCACGTTGGTTGTCAAACAAAAAATATTCCGCAAAATCTTTCCCCGGCGGCGTAGCTCCAGGTTCATAGTCGTAGACCGTATTTTCTTCAAATTCCCGTTCAATAATATCAGACGCCTCCGTAAATGTCGACGCTGGATTTTCCTCACAGAACGCCTTTAGCCTATCCAGACCATCCGGGTACTGCCGGCATATCTCGACCAAAAGATCATCCTTTTCCGAATGAGTACTCCAGCGGCTGTCGGCGTAGAGAATACCGTATGATACAGGATAATAAAGCGTCGTCTCCGGTTTTACGTCCAGCGTAAGCGTAAGACGGACGCCTGAATCCGGCTGAAAACGGGACAGTGCGCTTAAGTCTGGAAACGCCGCGGCGCCCCCGTTTGCCGTCCCTACAGAGCCTTGGTCCGCGCGGGCGGTGTTTCCCGCATTTTCTCCATTTTCATTCCCATCGTCTGTAAAAAACAGCGGCGTATCCGCCGCATCCTCCGGGATCTCGGTCTCCACCTGTGCAGGCGGCTCCCCTTCTGGAGGGGACTCCTGCTCTCCCTGTGTACCCTCCTCTTGTCGCATCTCATCCGCCGCGTCCTTGGCGCCGCTTTTCTCCGGTTCCTTTTTCTCCTGTAAATCAGCCTTTATTTCTTCTATCCTTTTCTGAACCGCCTGGACTCCCTCCACCTTGATAACCGCACGAGTCTGGGCATAGAATCCGTCCTCCGGCTGCTTATATTGCTCAAGCGGTCTGCTCCCAAAAGCGCTCACACAAATCAAAACAGCAAAAATACAGACTGCAGCGCCTCCTTCCAGAAGTGCGCCCCGTCCCTCTTCGCAGCCGCACACAATACAGTATACAGCCCCCGAAAAAAGCAGCATCCACCATGATCCCTCCGCAGGGACCAGCCTTTCAGCCAGTATGAATACCGATGGGGCAAGAATCACGACAAGGGCAAAAAATTTCCCCTTTCTTAAATGCAAAACCAGGCTCCAGATAAAAATCAGGGGCAGTAAGAACAACGCAAACATCAGTATCACCTGGCCGTCCGAAACTTCCCGGAGCGGAAACGGCGCGGCATCCGGCCTGCGGACAGATAAATACGCATTTGCCGATAAATTGAGTACATTGACCACTGCATCCGGATGATTCCAGATCCATAGCCCGGCAAGATCACATAGAAATAAAAAAAAGACCCATTTTACAATAGCTCGGACCGGCATGTTCCAGATCAAAACCATTGCCGCTGTAAAAAGGAACAGCGCCGCATACAGCCGAGGGTAGTCCGCTGAAATCGGAAATACACCGGTCAGGTTCCTCCACCAGGATACCGCAAGAAGCCAGACCGCCAGTAATTGTACTGCTGCCAGCCAAAAAGAATGTGTCTTTTTCTGCTCTGTTCTTATTTTCTGTTTCGGAGGAGGATATAGCCCGATCCCGTCTTTCACTTTTCTTTTTTGTTTCACCAATCCGCTCCTTTGGCATTCACCGCCTCTATAACTGCAGGAGTTCCTGCGCCTCTCCATTTACCGTAAAAACTCCGTCTGTTCCTAATATCACAACGCTGCTGAAATTCACGCCTCGAAAAGCGTCTTCAAAGTATGTTCTTTCCAGTTCTTTAACGTGGAACGGTTCCGTAAATAGCAATCGCCATATCCATTCATATACCGCCTCCGCAGTGTCAACTCTCCACTTAATGACCCGTCCGCTCTTCTCTTCAAACCACGCCGCCATATGGATACATTTTTCCTCCAAAAGTGTAACCGACAGAGACGCCGCCCGCTCCAGAAGACGATGGAAGCCCGCGCTGTCCGTGTCCGCAAATGGCAGACGAATCCACAAAAGCACAACACAGCCCTTCGGAAAACCGTTCTCCTTTACCATCAGCTCGTCCTCTTTGGCGCTCAATTTCCAATGAATCGAACGGATAGGATCCGGCGGGCTGTACTCCCTGACCTGATATATCTCGCTCGGGTCGTCCCCTTTTCGCTCTGTGGAATATTCATCCGCATCCGCCAAAAACTCACGCGTGCGCCGGGTTATCTCCAGCGGCATCAGCTCAAAGGCCGGCATGACCCCTATGAACCGCTTGTCCTGTAAATGAAGCTTCCAGCAGAAAATCCCCAGCATATCATATAAAGTTAGCGATTCCAGCTGATATTCCAGCATTCCCGCATATTCTGAATCCAGCTCGATAAGCTCCGTCCGTTCCTTGGACGGCGCAAGAGATCCCGAAAACTTCTGACGCATCAGAGACGCCTTCGGAAACGCTCTCTGCCGTGAAAAATGATTCTTCACCTGCGCCAGAACCCGGTAACGTACATTCCAGATTCTGGAACGATTTTTCAGCACAAGCGTCCCTGTAAATCGTTTCGACTGTTCCGCCATGCCTGGAAACCTGCCGAAATGAACCGTGACCTTCTTCTGCATATGCCAGAGAAAGACGGCGGAGACGAACGGATAAAGCGCTTCCAGAATCAAAAGTCCCGTCCAGATATATCCGTCATACATAAAAAACAGGTAGAGACTGATCAGAACAGTCAATATATATCCGGCCGCCCGTCTTAACATGTCCGTCACCCCTCCCTTTAGCTTCCCCTTTCCATGCAATGACTTGTGCCATAAAACGGATATGTGTTCCGAGCATCTGTTTTGCCCTGTCGGAAACGATAATTTTGTACTTCCGGTTTTCTGCCATACACTATACCTCCGCAATTATATCGTCAAGGTAAGCGTCCAGCTCTTCAAGAGTACATCCTGTCCTGCCCGCTATCCTGTCCTCTTCTACAGCAAGCAACTCCTCCCTGAGCTTCAGCATCTTTTCCCGTCTGTTATAAGTCTCAATATCCATAACGACCAAATCGCCTTCCCCGTTTTTAGTGAGGAAAATCGGCTCTGCAGTCTTTCTGCACAAATCGGCAATCTCATTGTAATTTTGACAGATTGCGACTGATGGACGAATATTCATAACAGCACCTCCTGTAAATTTCCATAGCATTATTATACCCATCCTTATACCGCCAAGTCAATAAAACTTCCGTATTCTTAGCGCCGCCTCTTCTCTTTCGTTTTGTGTTTCTATTTTTTCTCTCCCTCCGGGAAAATGATTTTAAATTCAAAGAAAAAAATGACCATAGACACGCCGCCTGTGATAAACGTCACAAGCAGGTTATAGACCGCCGGAGCCACATACGCGGAAGCGATCGGCATCCATAGATTGTTGAACCCATTGCAGATCAAGGAAATCGCCACCCATGCGATAAAGTACCACAGAGCCTGATATACCCATTTGGACAGCTTCTCATGCTTTTCCTCAAACTTCTTCCATTTTATTATCCACCAGGGGGATATTGTATTCATATGCTTCCCTCCTTTTGTTTCCTGTCCACATCGTTCGTATTTCCTGCGGCAAGGAGTCGTTCGTATTCTTTATTTGCCTTGGAATTTTTGAAAAAACCGCCAA
The DNA here is from genome assembly GCA_946566415.1 of uncultured Lachnospiraceae bacterium. Classification (GTDB taxonomy): domain Bacteria; phylum Bacillota; class Clostridia; order Lachnospirales; family Lachnospiraceae; genus Allocoprococcus. The sequence continues at coordinate 14,000 of CAMNWW010000008.1, forward strand.
GAACCTTCTTTATCCCTTTCAGGAAACGCCCGTTCACCATTGTGACGATCCCTTCGACCATCTCCATACTCACCATGCCGCCGGTCATCTTGGCGATCGCCCTGAACGGGATATTATAGATAAATAAGATATTCAGATCTGGTTTCCCTTTTGCCTCGCTTTTTTCTTTTATGCGGGTAAGCGCTTTATATACGAGCCTGGCGGGCATACTCTTTGCATAATACATCTGGCAGAGCGCGTCGTTTATTCCCAGCTCTCCTTCCCACTCGCCCGACGGAACCGGATATCCTAAAAGTCCGGCAAATTCTTCTTCGCCGGCATTTTTTATCTGTCCGCTATAGTAGGAGGGCATTTTTTCTTTCCGGTACGGACATTTTGCCCCGGTTCCCGCCACTTTAAGTTCTCCCTTCAGCCTGATATCCTCGATACTTGCGGCGACCATGATGTCATAGACTCCGCCTTCTGTCTCCCAGCTATTGCTCTCAATATTCCAGTAGCGGAAGGTCTTATCGTCAAACGGAAGAAATATCCGCTTCTTTTCCCCTGCTTTTAGGTATATCTTTGAGAATCCCTTTAACTCCTTCTTCGGGCGGAATACGTCCGCCTCCGGAAGCCCGATATAAAGCTGTACGATCTCCGCGCCGTCCATGCCGCCTATGTTAGATAACATAAAAGACGCGCCTTTGTCGGTGATCTTTAGGTCTGAGTAGAGAAATTCTGTATAAGAAAGCCCGTATCCAAATGGATAGGCCGTCTTTACCCCCGCGCTGTCATAATAGCGGTATCCGATATAAATTCCTTCCCTGTACTCTGCATTTCTCATCTTTCCGGGGAAATTTTCATATGACGGCGTATCCTCGAGGCTTAACGGATATGTCTCGGCCAGTTTGCCGGAAGGATTCTTCTTTCCGGTCAAAAGCTCGATTATCGCGCCTGCCCCGGCCTGACCGTACAGATAACCGTGAAGAATCGCTTTGCACTTATCCCGCCACGGGGTCTCAAACGCCGCCCCGCCGCTAAGGAGGCCCACGATATTAGGATTCACTTCATAAATAGCCTTTAGCAGCTCCGTCTGATTCTGAGGAAGCTTCATATGTACACGGTCCAGACCTTCCGATTCACTCAGCTCGTCAAGCCCGAAACAGTATAAGACGACGTCCGCCTTTTCTGCTAGAGACAGCGCTTCTTCCTTCAAAGCTTCATCTGCCCCGCCTGTTCTTCTGTAACCAGGCGCAGTTCCCACAACCGAAAGCTTGGAACTATCTATTTTCTTCTTGATCGTCTCCACAAAGGTAGGGTTCACCGCGGAAGAGCCCGCGCCCTGATACCTTGGCTCTACGGCAAAATCGCCGATGACCGCCACCTTAGTGCCGGCGGCAAGCGGCAGGATACCCTGCTCGTTTTTTAGAAGAACCGCGCTGTCGGCCGCCGCCTTTTTCGCCAGTTCATGATGCCCGATTTCGTCAAACCCACCTTCTGCTTTCGCCTTTCTAAGCTCCATAACCGCGCCAAGCAGACGGGATACGCAGACATCCAGCTCTTCCTCCGTTAAGCTTCCGTCCTCTACCGCTCTTACAAGCTCCCTTGCCGACGCCAGCCCCGGAGCCGGCATCTCCAGATCCGAACCCGCCTTCACGCCTTTCACATGGTCGTTCGAGCCGCCCCAGTCTGTGACGACAAATCCTTCAAATCCCCATTCATCCCTCAGTATTTCTTTCAGCAGATGCAGATTTTCATTTGCATACGTACCGTTCACTTCATTGTAGCTGGACATGACGGCCCCGGGCTTTCCTTCTTTTACCGCGATCTCAAATCCCGAAAGATAGATTTCCCTGAGCGTTCTCTCATCCACCACTGAATTCATCGCCATGCGCCTAAATTCCTGATTATTCACCGCAAAATGCTTCGGGCATGCATATACTCCTTTACTTTGGATTCCCCGGATGTACGCGGCTGCCATCTTACCGGCCAGATACGGATCCTCTGAAAAATACTCGAAATTCCTTCCGCATAACGGGCTTCTCTTCATATTCAGCCCAGGGCCAAGCAGTACGTTTACTCCCAGGGCGCACGCTTCTTCCCCTAAGGCGCGGCCTATCTCACACCCTAATTCCTCGTTCCAGCTGTTCGCGATTGTCGACGCGGCCGGAAAACATGTCGCCGGACAGGAAGGATTTAATCCCAGATGATCGCCGGCTCCCTCCTGCTTACGGACCCCGTGGGGTCCGTCTGACAGGAAGATGGAAGGAATATCAAGTCTTATAATATCCCTGGTCTGCCACTCATTTTTTCCGCTTAAGAACGCGGCTTTTTCCTCAAGCGTCATTTGACTTATGATTTCACTATGTTTCATTGTTTTTACCTATTCCGCGGCCTCGCTCTTCATAAAGCAGACGATGATTTCAGCCGCGCCGATTACCAGGATCGCGCCAAGAATCGTGAAGATCATCGTGACGCTTCCTCTTCCGCCCGAAAACAGGGCGATTCCGTTCAGAAGATCCGCAAGACTGTTCATACTGTCCTTTAAAAAGGTAACAGCGCACATCGCCGTCAATGCCGTCGCGCCGATTTCCAAGATTCCCATAAGATCAACGGGAAACTGTATATCGACCAGAAAATATGCCGCGTTGATGACCGCAATCACGGTCATGTAGAGAATGATCGTGGAATTTACCGTCTTAAGGCCGGATGTATATACCAGATACACAATAAGGAAAACAAACGTAATGACAGCGACGATCATACTCAGATACTTGCCTGCCGTTTTATTTTTCAGAACCTTCATTCTTTTTCGCCTCCTCCTTTTTTCTTGAAAACAGAATAAATGCTATCAGGAACCCTGCCGTGCCTACTCCGAATACACCGATTGCTCCGTTCAGCGCGTTCTTCCACCACGGGGTGATCGATACGATTTTTGACGAAGCGGAAAGCCCGTTTGTGGACCATGACTGAAGCCATGTGTTGATCGTGTTCTTCACCGCCCCTCTCAGGCACTCAAGCATATATCCGTCGCCGCCGTCAATCAGGCCTCCGATGCCTGCGAGCGCGTCCGGATTATCGCTCATGGCGGACAGCATCGCGTTAAAGCAATAGTAGTCCGTCCCCGCCGCCAGAGAGGTTCCCCAGTTCTGCTTGTACATACCGCCTGCAACGGCATCCGTGGTCACATGCCCTTCAAATCCCCATTCATCTCTTAAAATTGTCCGGAACAGTGCAGGAGAGTAATTACAGAATGTAACGCCGATCCTGTTAAATCCACCCATCACGCTCATTGCTTTTCCTTCTACATAGATTCCCTCGAAGACTTTCAGCTCGGTTTCGCGGAAGCCCTGTTCGGTAAAGAATGTAGATACGCTTTCCCTGTCTGTTTCCTGATTATTTCCCGCATAATGCTTCGGCGCGTACGCGACTCCGACTCCCTGCATTCCTATCGCTTCATAGCATCCTACAAAATATCCCAGAATCGGATCTTCTGAATAGTACTGCTGATTTCTTCCGTTAAACTGTGTGCGGTGAATATTTCCGCCTCCGTACCAGCACTCGTTTGCCCCACAGAAAGACATCTCAAGTCCGATGAGCCGTCCTCTTTCTTCAAATCTTTCTGTGTTAAAGGTGGACGCCGTCAGCACTTCACAGGCCCAGTACTGTCCGCCTTCTCCGTCCAGCGCCGTGAACGCGGACATGCCGCCGATATTATCGTCGAGCTGGGATACTGCCGGAATGCCAAGCTCTGCGATTTCCTCTGTCCCGGCACTTAAAAGCGCCAGAAGTTCATCCACTGTGAACTGGTCTAAGAACTCATTCCATGTCTCTTCGTCGTCGAAGTCCACATCCCGCATCATAATAAAGGAAATTCCGTTATCCGCCCCTTGCGTGAAACTGTCTATGGAAGGAGCATTTTCCGACTGCTCATACAGCCCTGCCAGTTGTTTTATCATTTCTTCCGTCATGGTAAGGCTCTGCTCGCTGTAATTTACAGGATAAGTCCCTTCCCAGTCGCTTCTGGAGAGGTATGTCACCGTGCCTTCTCCCAGCCAGTAGTTCAGATCCCCGTCTTCAAGCTGATTCGTCACCTGCACCTCTTCATCGACGCGGGAATTTGCGTATGTCTCTGTATCCAGCTCGTCCTGTGTCCACGTGTATACCTTATCCGCATCGCCTTTGGCCGCGTTTCCGAGAACATCCGTCATACCTTCCGCTCCCTTGACCGCCAGAATATTATTGAGCGCGTCGTGGGCGTCGTCGCCGACTGCCAGATAATAATCTCCCTCGCTGAGAATATAACCTTCCGCCCCCTTTGTGTCATAGCTTGCCAGGAAATATCTCTCCACATTGACCGTCACCGTCTCGGACTGCCCCGGCGCAAGCTCGGCTGTCTTTGCAAACCCTGCCAGAACTACGGACGACTTCTCGATTCCGCTCTCTTTCTCATAATCGCCGTAAGGCGTCTGTGCGTATACCTGCACGACGGACCTGCCGCTGTATGTATCCCCTGTGTTTGTAACAGTGACTTCCACATCGTATGAATCTGTCTCTTCGTCATATTTTACACCGTCCAGTTTCTGCTCGAACGTTGTATAGGACAGGCCGTAGCCGAACGGATACGTCACCTCTGCGTTGTAATCCCAGGCTCCGCTGCTTGCGTAAGTTCCCGCAGTACTCGAAGCGTTTCCCTGTCCCAGGATACAGTCCTCATAGCGGGTCTCGTAATACTTATAGCCAAGATAGATTCCCTCTGCCTCTACGATATAGCTTGTGAAATTCTTCTCTCCGCTGTAGCTGGCCTCATTCCCATAATATCCGACGCTCTCCAGAATCTCTTCCGCGTTCTCCCATGTGCCCGTATTATCGACCGCGTTCATATTTGCCGGAGCTGAAAATGAATCCGCCGCGTAGGTATCCGCCAGGCGTCCTGACGGCGCCGTCTTCCCTGTCAGAATATTTACCACGCCGGTCATTCCTGACGTTCCCGGACTTCCGATCCAGAGACATGCGTCGACGCCGTAATCGGCAAGATCCCCTATTTCCATCGCGTTGCTTGAGTTGATCAGTACGATCACCTTATCAAATGTATGATTCTCTTTATATGAGCGCACCATCTCCAGCAGCTTCACCTCATTGGGCTGGAGGGCAAGCTCGCTGATACCTCCCACGCCGCCGCTTTGGGTCAGATCGCCGTCCTCATCGCCGACACGCGTAAACATAAGAACCGCCGCGTCTCCATAGTCCGCAAACGTGGAGGTGAGATCATCGGTGTAAAATTCCGCCGGCGCTTCCGCGTCTATGACGTTACCCGCGACTTCCGTCTGCATACCCGGTCCGCCGCCCGGTCCTGCGTTTCCACTGTCGCCGGTGCTTTCCATCTGTACGCCCTGCCCCGGATAGACGTCTTTATTCGCCTCGTACGCTTCGACAAGGGCCGTATTCACATTGTATGCCGCCCCCATCACATCTACATAGGACGCCAGAGGATTACAGTCTGAATACTTATCTTCCTCCGCCCATCCCTTATAAAGCGTCGCCCCGAACGCACTCTCCGGGTTCGTGAACTGCGCGTCCCCGCCGTTCCGTGCATAATGTACATTGACCGTGGACGACCCAAGCAGGGTAACGTTGCTGCCCTCCGCAAGCGGAAGCACGTCGTTATCATTCATGAGAAGAACCACGCCTTCCTCAACTGTCGCAATATTTTCATCCACCACCTGTGCCTCCAGCTCATTCAGGGCGTCAATATCGCTCCTGGCCTCGCTGGAAAGGCCGCTCGGATAATAATTCGTATCCACATTTTCGTCCGAATCGTTTTCTATGACCGTTGTCTGCACCCCAAGAAAACTGTTCACCGTACCTGAATAATCCGACGCCACCTGCGCTCCAAACAGCGTCAAAACAAATAAAAAGGAACACAACGAGGCTCCGCCCCGAAAAATTTGTTTCTTTTTCATCCTTATCCTCCTTGTTCTTTCTCTCCTGATGCCCTGCAGAAGCATTGTTTTTTGCGCACGCTTTTACAATGAGGATTATAACTTCAAGAAACCGGATTAAAGGGCGGATTTCGCAATCTGTATTCCTGATTTCGTAACTTGCACCGAAAATGAAACGATCTTCATCCCTGCACCGGGATGAAGATCGTCAGCCGGAAAAGATGGTCTTTTGCCGTAACATCCATCTCTCCCTTATATTTTTCCACACACTTTTTCATGCTTTTCATTCCATAGCCGTGTCCTTCCCCGTTCTTTGTCGTCTGGGGAAGACCGTTTACGAACTTCAATTCATCATTTTCAAAATAATTTTCGATCTGCATCAGGAGCAGCCTGCCCTTCGTCCAGATGGATATGGAAATCACCTTCTTATCCGGGTCTGATACAAGCAACACGCTTTCTATGGCGTTATCGACCGCATTTCCCAGAATCGTATACAAATCGACAGCATGGATAAATTCCATTCCCCGCCCGTCCGCCATGCAGGTGATCTCGATCTGGTTCTTCATACAGATCAGCCTTTTCTGGGAAAGCAGAATATCCAGCACCTTGCTCCCTGTCTCGATCTGCGAGTCATAGGACTGGATCGTGCGTGTAATCTGCTCATAGTACTCTTGCCGATCCTTTTCCTCCGAAAAAAGTTTTAATGATTCCACCTGTTTTTCAGATCATGGCAGAGAAGGTTGACCCTCTCCACATCATCCTTCCGAAGACGGTACAGCTCCTTTTGCTTCAGCCATATCTGTTTCTCCTGTTCCTGCTCCTTTTGCTTCTTTAGCTTATCCTTATAGCTGACCTGAACCCACATCACAAAAATACAGCATAAGATATCATAAATCTGACAGAGGTAATACAGCGGGCTGTTCTCCGAATGATTCAGCTCGGTCGATACCCAGCTCAGAACCAAAACGATCAAAATAATAAGAAAAAAAGAAATCAATGAAAAATATAGCTCCACGTCGTATCTGCCGTTTTCCGGAAGCCTGCGTCCTATCGCATAGTAGATCAGCGCACAGACCAGCGCCGCACATAAAAGATACGATCCGGTAATTCTGCTTGTCCCCATCCTGTCCGTAGCTTAAGGCGGCGCAGTAGAGCGCTTCTTTAAAAGAAATATCGCACAAAAAAAAAGCAAAACACTACAAGGATGCCAAACCCGGACAGATATCCCCACATTCCTTCCGCAGTAAAATCCATCAGGCTGCTTCCAAGAAGGCTGCACAATATCCCGACCGCCAGACGGAGAACAAAATGTTCCCGTTTCTTTAGCTTTGCCGAGAAAACAAGGCACAGAGGCAGCATGTTTATCATAAAAAAATTCGATTCAATCCAAGCCGGCATTACCGCAGTCCTCCCTTATAATAATCCATAATTTCCTGTCTTACAGCCTTTTTCCTCGCCCGGCTCACTTTCAGCTCATACCTGTCGTCCAGAACGACGGTGTCCGTCTTCAGTTCCGTAAGATACTTGAAATTGATGCAGAAACAGTTATTGCACATGGTAAAATGATTGTCTTCCATCTTCTTTGCAAAGTCCTTCATACTGGAAATCATTTTATATTCACCGTCGTTTGTAAATATATGGAGCCAGTGGTCCCGTATCTCCGCGTAAATAATATCGTCAACATGAATTTTTTTCATCCCCGCTTCGCAGGGTACGAGGAGCGCCGCATCTCCCCGCCGGCGTATCACTGATATTGCCTTGGTCAGCTTCATGGCAAAAGCAAAATACTTGATCGGCTTGAGCACATAGTCGAGCGCCCCAACCTCATAGCCGCTGATGGCATATTGGGCCATATTCGTCAGGAAAATAATCATAACCCGCTGATCGGTCTTTCTTATCTCCTTCGCCGCGCTCATCCCATCCATCTTCGG
>CAMNWW010000009.1 GCA_946566415.1 uncultured Lachnospiraceae bacterium
CTGGGTGACCTGCGTCCCGGTGGATACCGCGGCGACGCTCTCGGCCCCACAGTATTTACCTACGACAAACAAGTCGACTGCCCCGTACAAGGACTGCAGGATATTAGCGATTAAGAATGGGACTGCAAAATGAATCAGTGTCTTTAAGATGTTTCCGGTAGTCAGATCATTTTTTTCCATGACTGCCTGGCCTCCTTTTGCCTACCGCTTCAATGCAAGTTAAATACCCCGCGGTAAAATGCGGGGTATTGGTCTTCGCTCTGCTTCATGGGAATAAAAAAGTCCCATCAATTATGGGACAAGTCGGGGTGACAGGATTCGAACCTGCGGCCTCACGGCCCCCAGCCGTACGCTCTGACCAAACTGAGCCACACCCCGATACCTAAATTATTATAATATATATATGATGAAAATTCAAGCCTGAAAATTTATGTATTATTATTTCAAGCGCTTGCCTCCTTCCGTAAAAACGTTAATATAAGTAGGAAGAGAGAAGGAGGAAAGATGGATGGAAAATTTACTGTTCAGTTTAAACGCGACGGTTCCGGTATTTCTTATGATGCTTCTGGGACTGTTGTTTAGAAGGCTGGGGTGGCTTGATGAAAATTTTGCGGACAGGCTGAATAAATTTGTGTTCCAGGCGCCGCTTCCTGTGCTGGTATTCGGTGATCTGGCTACAGTAGATTTTAATGAAGTGTGGGATGTCAGATTCGTATTATTTTGCTTTGGGGCGACGCTCGCAAGTATTGCGATAGCGGCGGCAGTCTCCTGTGTTTGGAAAGACAGGTCTATTCGAGGGGAATTTATTCAGGCATCTTACCGGAGCAGCGCGGCGATCTTAGGACTGGCATTTATTCAGAATATTTATGGGAATGCGGGGATGGCTCCGCTTATGATAATAGGAAGCGTGCCGCTGTATAATATTATGGCGGTAGTCGTGCTTTCTGTTTTTCGTCCGGGTCAAAATGGGATGGATTCGCAGATGATAAAGAAAACGATAAAAGGGATTGCGACGAACCCTATCATCATCGGAATTGTCTGCGGTCTTTTGTGGTCCGCGTTTAAGGTTCCGATGCCCGCCATTCTGGGGAAAACGGTTTCCGGTATCGGCGGGGCGGCAACGCCGCTCGGACTTATGGCGATGGGCGCGTCCATTGATTTTCGCAAGGCATTTGCCAAGGGAAGACCTGCGGTCACAGCAACGTTTATCAAATTGGTCGGGTTCTGTGCTATTTTCCTTCCCGCTGCGGTTGCGATGGGGTTCCGGCGGGAGGAGCTTGTGGCGATATTGGTCATGCTGGGTTCTGCCAGCACAGTGAGCGGTTTTGTCATGGCAAGGAATATGGGGCATGAGGGCACGCTTTCCGCCAGCGTTGTCATGCTCACCACGATGCTCAGTGCGTTTACACTTACCGTTTGGCTCTATGCCCTTAGAAGTATGGGATTTATATAAAAATCCTGCCACTCACCCTCATGCAGGTAAGGGATGAGCGACAGAACTTTTGGTCTTGGTATTATCTTAATACAAAATACTGTTCATACCACAGCAGGAATGAATAAACCGTGTAGATTTTCCTGTGGAAATTGCCGATTTTATTCCGGTGGTCTTCCAGCCAGCCAAGCAGAATATCCCGGTTGAAAAATTCGGATACAAAATCTTTTTCAAACATTTCTCTTACGCGCTTATAATACTTGTCTTCGCGCAGCCATACCCGGAAAGGAACAAGGAATCCCAGTTTTTTCCTTTTTGCCCAGTCCATAGGGATATGGGAGAGCGCAGAGGTGCGGAACGCCTTTTTTGTTTCTTCGCCGTCTACACAATAGCTGCTGTCCAGGGTACGCGCCAGTTTCCAGACTTCCTTATCCAGATAAGGGACGCGAAGCTCCAGGGAGTGTGCCATCGTCATCTTGTCTGCTTTGAGCAGGATATCATGGGGCAGCCATAAATGCATGTCAAGAAACAATTTTTTATGCAGGTCGTCCTGCTCCTTCACCTGGTCGAAATACGGTCTCGTTACATCCTGATAGCGAAGCGCGCTTTGATACTCAGGAGAAAGAATTGCGTTTGCTTCCTCATTATCCATAATAAACGCTTGTCCGATATAAGATTCTTCAACAGATGCGGCGTTCCGTTTGAGGAAATTAAGCCCGCGGTGGTTCGGGCGCTTTGCCGCCCAGTCTCCCAGCTTCCGGCGCAGCGAAGCCGGAACTGCTTTACGGTAAAAATCACCGGCTTTGCTCGGCTTGTAGGTATCGTATCCGCCGAACAGTTCGTCGGCGCCCTCCCCGCTTAATACAACCTTTACATCTTTTGCCGCAAGCTGCGACAGATAGTACAGAGGCACGGCGGAAAGATTCGCGTGTGGTTCATCGGAATGGTACTGCACTTCCGGCAGGATGTCGAAAAACTCGTCGGAAGAGATTTCCTTTTTTGCGTTCGACATATGAAGAATGTCGCATAGATCTTTGGAGTACGTTGTCTCGTCAAAACCGCCGACTTCAAATCCTACAGAATACGTTTTCATCGGCTTCACCGTGGAGGCAATATAGCTGGAATCCACACCGCCGGAGAGGAAAGAGCCGACCTCTACATCGCTGATCTGGTGATAATCTACAGACTCCTGAACGGATTGGCCAATCAGCCGTACAGTTTCATCAAAACTACGGTTTTCTTTTTCGTAAGTCGGATCAAAATACTTTGTGGTCTTGAAATGCTCTCCGTCATAAGTGAAATAGGTTCCCGGCTCCAGCTTGAACACACCTTTGAACATAGTTTCAAGAAGTGGAGTATACTGAAAGATCAGATACATCTTCAAAGCTTCCTTGTTCACTTTTTTGTGAAAATGCGGATGCGCCAGGAATGATTTGATTTCGGAGCCGAACAAAAGGGTTCCTTCCATCTGCGCATAGTAGAAGGGTTTGATCCCGAAGTAGTCCCTCGCGCCATATAAAGTGTGTTCCTTCTTATCGTAAATAACGAATGCGAACATGCCCCGCAGCATGGACGCAGTCTTTTCTCCATAATGCTGATAAGCCTGCAGGATGGCTTCCGTGTCAGAATCAGTCTGGAACGCGCAGCCGTATTTTTGGATTAGTTCTTGACGTATTTCTCTGTAATTATAGATTTCTCCGTTAAAAGTAATTACATATCTGCCGTCTGTGCTGTGGATAGGCTGGTCGCCTCCCGCCAGGTCTATGATGCTGAGACGGCGAAAACCGAGAGCAACATGGTCGTCTACAAAGCTGCCGCTGCTGTCAGGGCCGCGGTGTGCAATAAGATTGCCCATCTGGTCGACAATGTTCTCTCTATCAAAATCACCTGTGCCGTAAAAGCCTGTAAATCCGCACATAAAATAATATCCTCCTTCAAGTGTGTCCGGGTGTCGCAGTACTCTACCCCGCAGAGCGGGATAATTCGCACTAAAGCTCTTGCGTTCCCCCGCAGTGCATACTCGCAAGCCTCCGGCTTCCTCGTTCACGGGCGTTCGCCCTATCAAAACAGAGTATATCAAAACCACCTGTAAACAGGTGATTTGCTCTACTCTGTTTTGGCACTGCTCATTGCTTTCATGGACATTATAACACAGGAAATTAGAAATTACTACCATGGGAATGAGGGGGATTTTCTTGTTTTAATTGAAGAGTTTTTTCCCTTATGATATGATAATTACTGGAGGCAGGAAAAGATGAACGGAAGTATCGATAAAGTCTATACGTTTCTGGCGGATATCAGCCATCTGTCAGAAGAAGAGCCGTTTCGGCGGGTTTATGAGCAGGTACCGGATTTCCGCAGGAAGAAAGCAGACAGGCTGCGCCGCAGGGAAGATAAGGCGAGGAGCGTCGGGGCATGGCGCCTTTACATGCTTGCGTCAAAAAGGCATCTATTTTCTCCAGAAACACCGTTTAATCTGTCCCATTCAGGGAAGTATGTGCTCTGCAGCGTGGCGCCATGCAAAGAGGTCGTAGGCTGCGATGTCGAGGGGATTAAGGGGTTCCGGGAATCGGTTGCCAGGAGGTTTTTCTGCCCTCAGGAGACAGAGCGGATTATGGAGCTTCCTGAAGAGGAAAGGGCGGAAGGATTTATTCGTTTCTGGGTATTGAAGGAGAGTTTTATGAAAGCGACGCGCCGGGGAATGAGCCTGGGGCTGGATACATTTGAGATTCATTTGTCCGAGGGAGAAGCGCCGGTTCTTATCCGACAGCCAGAAGATATAAAGGGGCGCTACTATTTTTATGAGTATCCGATTGGGAAGGCAAGGATCGCGGTCTGTTCTACATGCCCTGAGTTTTGTCCGGAGCTTGAGCAGTTCTATATCTGAGCTGTAGTTGTTTTCATCTTTTTTTCACATTTCGCCCATAGTTTTCCCACATTTTAAACCTAGAATAGATTCGGGGAGGAAAACAAAGGGACTTTGATGATTCAATATTTGCGGCAGACAGGCGGCGAGCCAGAAATAATTATAGGGGGCAGGATATGAAGAAGACAGCGATTTGTTTTAAAATACCGTTGCTGGCGGTGTGTTTGACGTTTTTTACAGCGGGGTGTGCCCAGGATATGCAGGAAGAGGAAGTCCGGCAGGCATCCTCTTCAGGGCAGGAACATGCTGTGGTAAATACTGTGACGCTGACGTCAGGAAAATACAGTACGGAGAAACTGGATGGTTCGTGGGATAAGGAGGAGGCGGTCTGGCTCAAGTTGGACGGCGACAGCATTTCCGTGGACGGCAGGGGTGTCTCGGTGGATGGGGCGACGGCTAGAATTAAGAGCGAGGGGACTTATGTCCTTGAGGGAAAACTGGACGACGGACAGATTCTTGTGGATGTGTCGGACTCGGGAGGAGAAAATGCGGAAGTCAAGCTGGTCTTAAACAATGCGGAGCTTACAAGTAATAGTATTGCGCCTATTTATATAAAAAATGGGAAGACGGTTATCACGCTTGCCGAGGATACGGAGAATATTGTTACTGACGGAACGGAATATGTGTTGGAAGACGGGGACGACGATGAGCTGGATGCCGCAATTTACGCCAAAGACGATCTGACCTTTAACGGTACCGGGACTCTTCGGGTGACCGGCAACCATAATCATGCCATCCACTGCAAAGACGACCTGAAATTCGTTACGGGAACTTACGATATTTTGTCCGCGGGGGACGGGATCGTAGGCAAAGACAGCGTGTCAGTGAGAAATGGGTATTTTACGATAGAGTCGGGAGGAGACGGGATCAAGGCGACAAATGCCGAAGAGACGGACAAAGGCTATATTATGATCGACAAAGGCGTGTTTGTAATCGACACCGTAAACGATGGGTTTCAGGCGGAGACACTTCTGAGGATCAACGACGGGGATTATGAGATCACAGCCGGGAATGGGAGCGGCGGCGATATACAGGAGGCGGCGCCGGAGGGCATAGAAGAGACAGAAGAAGGGCAGCCGCCCCAGAACGGGGAAACGCCGGAAGGAGGAGAGGCTTCGCAAAATGAGGAAATGGCGGAAGACGGCGAGGACAGATTCATGGAAAGAAGAGATGAGATGCGGGAGGAAACGCCGCAGAGAGGCAGACCGTCAGAATGGGGAAAGGTAGAAAGCAGTGACGAACCCAGCGCAAAAGGACTGAAATCCTATGTGGATCTTGTGGTGGCCGGCGGCGAGTTTCAGATTAATACACGCGACGACGCTGTGAACGGCAGACAAAATGTACGGGTGGAGGACGGAGCATTTACAATCCGGACAGGAGACGATGGGATCCATTCGGATCAGACTCTGATTATAGACGGAGGGACAATTGATATCCAGAAGAGCTATGAAGGACTGGAGGGATACGACATCACGATCAGCGGTGGGGACATCCGGGTGATTTCCGCCGACGACGGCGTAAATGCGTCCGGAGAGGATGAGAACGGTGAAACGGACGAGGGCGCCGAAATGGATGATGACGGCGTTGAGGAGCCTTATCAGGATGAAAATCTCGGTCAGAATGACTGGCAGAATCCGGTGACGTCAGAAGACCAGGGGGCGGTACTTAGAATCAAAGACGGCATTTTGGAAGTGAACGCCCGGGGAGATGGAATCGATGCGAATGGAGATATATTCATGAGCGGCGGGGAGGTAACGGTACATGGGCCGGAAAACAATGCAAACGGTGTACTGGATTTTGCGTCTAAGTTTCAGATAACAGGAGGCAAATTTGTCGGAGCGGGAGGTTCAGGCATGGCGCAGAATCCGACCGAGGATTCTTTGCAGCCTGTGATCGTGCAGAGTCTGCCCGAGCCTGTCGAGGCTGGGACGGTCATTACTGTCAAGGACGGCGACGGAGAGATCATCGTCTATTTTCGGACGGAGAAAAAAGCACAGTGGTACGCAATATCCGCGCCGGAGCTTGTGAAGGGGAAGACCTATACGGTTCGTGTCGGGGAAGTAGAGACGGAAGTAACTCTCAGGAAAATGGTAACAGAGATAGAAACAGAGGAACAAAAAGAAGAGGAAGAGGAAAAGAAAGAAGAAGAGGAAAAAGAGGAAAAGAAAGAAGAGGAGGCCGCGGGGCAGGAATAATCTGCAAGGAATAAAATTTTCCTAAAAAGGTGTTTTTCGGAATCGAGATATGATAAAATAATTCCAATCGATTTTGGAAAATACGGAAGGAACTTAAAAATAGATGGCAAAAGGAAGAAAGAGGCTCTCAAAAAGAGAGCTTAGAAGGAGACAGCTGAAAAGACGTATCTATATGACGATGACGGCGGGCGCTGCAGTGATACTTCTTGTGGTTTTTGGTTTGAACCATAAAAAAGAGAAAGAAGAAAATAAAGTGGAAGAAATCGCGGCCCCGATGGAAGAAGCTCCCGAGAAGGATCCGGTGCAGGAGGCTCTTAAAACAGATCAGTATGGCGCGGAGCTTAATGCGCTGTATCAGAGCAGCCCGGAATTAGAACAGCTGATCCTGAACCGGCAGGATTATCCCGACTGGCTTGTAGAGTACCTGATCAAGCATTCCGAAGCTATGGAGTGGGTACTGGGGTATCCGGAAGCGATGAAGAAGACCGAGGAAGAGCGGGACGGGGAGGTACTAATGAGCGTGGATCTGCGATATTTCCAGGTGCGGAATCAGATTCCGTTTTATCTCCAGTGGGATCAGGCGTGGGGATACGCCGCGTACGGCAACGGATTGATTGCGGTTGACGGCTGCGGGCCGACATGCCTTTCGATGGTAGCGACCGGGCTTATGGGCGATGCTACGCTAACGCCAAAGAAAATGGCTGATTTCAGCGTACAGGAGGGATACTATACAGAGGACAATGCAACGGACTGGAACCTTATGCAGGCCGGGGCTTCCAAGCTTGGGTTAAGGGTGATACAAATGGATACCTGGAGCAAGAGCGCGATCCAGGAGCAGCTGAGGGCGGGACATCCTCTGATCTGCAGTATGGGGCCGGGCGACTTTACAAGCCAGGGACATTTTATCGTGCTTGTCGATCTGGCGGAGGATGGCAGCGTAATCGTGAATGATCCGAACAGCCGCGTGAACAGCCGGAAAAAGTGGGATGCCCAGAAACTTTTGGATCAGATGAAAGGGATGTGGGCGTACACCGCCGCCGAGTGACGGAGCATATTTTTTATGTATCTTTTTACAGAAATGAGCGGTTCGTTTCTTGAATACCAACTTTTTTGGTGCTAAAATATATAAGATGTCAGGGATTGTGGAAGCGCAAAGCGCGGAACAATCCGTAAGGCATCATATCTGTAAGAAGGGGCAAAGAAAAGTGGAACATAAAAAAGTTGCAGAGATGTCTGCAGAGGAAAAAGTAGAGTATATGACAACGGAGCCGATTCCGCGCCTGGTGAGCCAGATGGCGGTGCCGACCATCATTAGTATGCTTGTGACGTCCTTTTACAATATGGTGGATACGATGTTTGTCGGAAGGCTAAACACACAGTCGACGGCAGCAGTCGGCGTGGTCTTTTCGGTTATGGCGATGATACAGGCCATGGGATTCTTTTTTGGCCATGGATCAGGGAATTACATATCCAGAAAGCTGGGGTCACAGGAATTCGAGGATGCGAAAAAGATGGCGGCGACCGGCTTTTTTTCTGCATTCTTTATCGGTGTGGTCTTTGGTATTGTGGGGATTATTTTTCTGCGCCCGCTGTCCTTAATGCTTGGGTCAACGAAGACCATTCTGCCGTATACGATGAGCTATCTGCGGATCATTCTGGCGGGGACGCCGTTCATGATGTCTTCGCTTGTTATTAATAATCAGCTCCGGTTTCAGGGATGTGCGTCGTCGGCAATGTACGGAATTATTACAGGGGCAGTGCTGAATATCATTTTGGATCCACTGCTGATATTTGTTTGTGACATGGGAGTAGCGGGCGCGGCTCTGGCGACGGTTATCAGCCAGATCGTCAGTTTCAGCATTTTGCTGTGGATCAGTATGCACGGCGGAAATTTTCGGATTTCTTTTAAAAATTTTACGCCGTCGTGGTATTATTTGTACGGAATATTTAAGGGCGGAGTGCCGTCGCTTTGCAGACAGGGGCTGGGAAGTATTGCGACCATCTGCCTGAATACTGCGGCGGGGAATTTCGGCGGTATTTATGCGGATGCGGCGATCGCTGCGATGGGTATCGTTTCCAGGGTATCCATGTTCGCGAATTCGGCGCTTATCGGTTTCGGGCAGGGGTTCCAGCCAGTGTGCGGAACAAACTACGGCGCGGGAAAGTACGGACGTGTGAAAGAGGCGTTCAGCTTTTGTGTAAAGGTGGCGTTCTGCGTGCTTGTCGTGATTTCAGCGGCGGGATTTATCGGGGCTGAAACGGTAGTGCATATTTTCCGTGAAGATGTGGATGTGGTGCGGATTGGAAAGCTGGCTCTCAGACTGCAGTGCTTAGTGTTCCCGCTGAATGCCTGGATCGTTATGTCAAATATGATGCTGCAGACGATCGGGGAATCGTTAAAAGCGTCCATTCTGGCGGCGGCAAGGCAGGGTGTGTTCTTCTTGCCGCTCATTTTCGTGCTGCCACATTTTTTTGGTCTTCTGGGAGTCCAGATGTGCCAGACGGTTTCAGATATCTGTACGATGACCCTGGCAGTTCCGGTAAGCTTAAGCGTACTGAAAAAGCTGAAATCCTAGGCAAAAGCTTATCCCGGCGAAAAATTAAGTCAATAAAAAATAGCTGTCAATCTGTACTAGAACTTCATTTTCAGCAGAAATGGTTTTGCATTTACAAGCATATGCAACACTCTTAGAATATACACAGTTGTCTTTTCTGTATCGATAACTATACATCCGCATTTTTATACCTACTTTCTAATTCTGAAAAAAACACTTTATAATCTCGGCCTTTCCCGTCTAGCATATCCTGATAACTGTCTAATACCATCTTCCGAACGGCTTTTTGATTTTCTTCTATCGTAGCCGCATATGATTCTCGTTCCATATTAATTGCAGTTTCCATTATTGTTCCCTCCCAGCATCTAAACTTACTCAATTACAATTTTTTTAAATCAAAATTTTTATTAGTCTTCTCTATTACCCCACAGGGGTAACTCGCACTAGATTCGTGTAATACCTCACCAAGTGCTCCTATTATAACAGAAAATCTACTCTATTACACCTGTATTTTCTACCTAAACCTTTATGCGCCCACCTGCGGACGCACCGCTGTTAACTATCCTTTTGCCCTAATATACTTTTTAAATCTGTGGCGGCATACCATTTTCTATACATATGGGAAATTAATTGTATCACCGATAGGCAGTAAAGATAGGAACATTATATGAAAAAGAAAAGATGTAAAACAAAATCGTTTCGCAGAATATTAATTTCTACGAAACGGAATCGGTAAAAAACACCGGATGTCATTATACATAATATTAAAAATCCTGTCAATCATTTCTACAGAACATACCAAAATATAGGTAAATCTACCGAAAAATAGGACAGCTCTTTATAATTTACAACCAGCACTTTTAGGTGCTTGGTTGTAATAACAGTTTATAAGTTTATCCTGCATAAATTCCACGACAAACGCATGAGTAAATAAATTGTGAACACGCTTCTTTTCTGATAGAATAAAAGAAAAGGGGCGTTGTTTATGGAAGAATTATTAAAGTGGATGGAATATATTGAAGATGTACGCCAGGAAAGAAAAGTCAGGCACCTGTTGAAGGATATCCTTGTAATTGTTTTGTTTGCCACACTTGCAAATGCAGATGACTGGGTGGAAATTGCGCTGTTTGCACAGATATACGAAGATTATCTCAAAAAATATATCGAGTTAAAGAATGGACCGCCATCCCATGATACGATACAACGGGTGATGGGGATGATTTCGCCGGATATTCTCCAACAGCTTTATGGGAAATGGCAGGAACTGTTGAACCGGGAAGAAGGCGAAGCCTTGAAGAAGATTATTTGCATTGATGGAAAAACAATGCGCTCCAACAAGCAGGGGGAAGATAAGCCGTCCCATATGGTAACAGCATGGAGCCGGGAAGACGGTTTCAGCCTGGGACAGAGGGCGGTAGATGAAAAGAGCAATGAGATCACTGCAATCCCGGAACTGTTAGAAAGACTGCAGATAAAGGGACAGATCATTACGATAGATGCAATGGGAACGCAGACCGCGATCGTAGAAAAGATCTGGGGGAAAAAAGCGGATTATGTGCTGGCATTAAAAGGGAACCAGGGGAGTTTATATGAAGAAGTAAAAGAATATTTTGCAGATGGGGGACTAATCCGGGAGATAGAAAAAGCAGGGAACTATAAGAAAACGAAAGAAAAAGCCCGCAGTCAGATAGAGACGCGGGAATATTACCAGACGGAAGATATCCGTTGGCTGGCGCAGAAAAAAGACTGGAAAGGTCTGAAAAGCATAGGGATGGAAAGAAAAAGCATAGAAAAGAATGGTAGAGAGAGAATCGAATGCCGATATTTTATCAGTAGCCTGAAAGGAGACATAGAAACCTTGAGCCGGGCGGTAAGAGGCCACTGGAGCATAGAGAGCATGCATTGGCATCTGGATGTGACGTTCCGGGAGGACGCAAACGCAACGCTTGATAAAATGTCTGCGCAGAATCTGAATATCATCCGGAAATGGAGCTTGAGTATTTTAAAGGTGATGGAACTGACAAAGAGGAAATTATCAATGAAGAAAAAGCGGTTTGTAATAAGTCTGTCACCCATCAAATATTTGGAAGAAGTACTGGATTTTTAAAAAATAGCAGTTACAGGAATTTGGAAAATAAAAACATTCATGCGTTTGTCGTGCATAAATTCCTGACATCCTTGACATTTCAGCGGTGTATAATGTAATATTAGTATATGTATTGTGTGTGGTACCGTGGAGAGGAAGCAGTATGGAAAAAATATTGGTTGTTGATGACAGCGCTGTGCAGGCTGCTCAATTAAAATCAATTTTAGACGAGGATTATGAAATTGTGGTTGCGCAGACGGCGGAAGAAAGTCTCGGCTATATAGGTGTTAAAGAGTTTTCTTTGATCTTACTGGATGTAGTTATGCCGGGGATGGATGGCTTTATGCTGCTCAAAAGATTGCAGGAGGAGATCATTACCCGGAATATCCCTGTGATTTTAATCACAAGCCTTTCGGATATAGAGCATGAAGAGCGCGGATTTATGTTAGGCGCGGTCGATTATATTACGAAACCGTTTCATCCGTCGATCGTGCAGGCAAGAGTTAATGCGCATGTCAAGCTGTACAGATACCCCAGGCAGGTTTTTCAGCAGTCTATGACCGACCAGCTGACGGGATTAGCGAACAGAAGACAGTACGAACATTATAGTATTGCCAAATGGGAAGAAATTGTTCGGCTGCAGATTCCGTTTTCGGTGTGCATGTTTGATATTGATAATTTTAAAGTATATAATGATACATTCGGTCATCCGGCCGGGGACAAGGTTATAATGACCGTGGCGGAAGTGCTTTCAAAGCATCTGCGGCGTGCGACAGATTTTGTCGCCCGCTATGGCGGCGAGGAATTTGTTGCCATCATTGTAGGGGATGAGGCTAAAAAAGTTTATGACTACGTGAAGCAGATCGTACAGAAACTGGAGGAACTCCATATTCCGCATAATCCTTCAGTCAGGAAGTGGGTCACCATAAGCAGCGGCGGGGTTACTGTCGTTCCACAGAGAAGCGACCAATACCATACATATTTGAAGATTGCGGATACTATGCTGTACGACGCAAAGCGTTATGGGAGAAATCGGGTCGTTTGGTTTGGCGACGACATGAAACAGTGGATGTGAACCGTAACCTCGTACTGTTACCATTCACAGCCCTCTGCCCACATGCGCACTCGTCGCCTCTTAGAGGCTCCAGTTTCGCTCCTTACGGAGCTAAGACTGCTTATGTGGGCGGAGTTCCTGCTTCGCAGGTCGGATATGGATTGGCAGGCAATCTCTAACATGCAAGCATGGAGAGTTTGTCTGCCAATCCATTATCGGCTGTGAATCGTAACTCGCATTTCTCAAAAAACATTTCTCAAAAAATGAAATTTTGTCTTGACAAATAACTAGGAGATTACTATAATATAAAGAGTCGAGTCGCGCGGGTGTAGTTCAATGGTAGAACACCAGCCTTCCAAGCTGGATACGTGGGTTCGATTCCCATCACCCGCTTAAAGATGCCAGAATCTTTATCTTAAGGATTCTGGCATCTTTGCGTATGTGTATAGAAAAACAAAAGATGGAAATTAAGGGATCTTTTGATCCCTTTTCTTTTTTGCCTTTTGATAAAACGATTTACCCAATGTGAAAATAGACAAAAATGGTGCATTCTGTTTGGTGAAAATAACAATAAAATTTCCTTGAATTGTTAGAATTAACAAAAAATAGAAGAGATATATAGGTAAAATTTGACCATTGACAGTTGTCAAAAACTAACGTATGATGAATATATAAAATTTGGAAAAACGATTTACCAAACGTATTTCCAAGGAAAATAAGAAAAGGAGGAAAATTTATGAAAAACAAATTCAGAAGAATTATGGCAGCGTCTCTGGCAGCAGCGATGACGATTTCTATGCTTTCAGGGTGCGGAGGTACTTCTAATTCGACAGAAGAAGAGAAGAAAGAAGAGAAAACGGAGACGGATGGGGGTGGAAACGCAGAGTCTTCTGATAAATTGAAAATTGCGTTCGTTCCACAGCTGATTGGTATTCCGTATTTTACGGCAATGGAAGAGGGCGGAAAAAAAGCGGCTGAAGATCTGGGGGTAGAGTTTCTTTATACCGGCGCGACACAAGCAAGCGCGGCGGAACAGGTAAAGATTATGGACAGCTTGATCAAGCAGGGAGTAGACGCGATTTCTCTTTCTGTACTAGACAGTTCTTCTACTAATCCATATATCGAGAAGGCACAAGAGGCAGGGATTCCAGTGTATACGAGCGATTCGGATGCGCCGGACAGCACGCGGGAATTTTATGTGGCGCAGGCTCTTGACGAAGATCTGGGAAGGACGCTTATGGATCGACTGGCGGCTCAAATCGATGGAAAAGGGCAGATCGGTATTGTTTCCGGCGAGTCAACGGCGACAAATCTGAATACCTGGATTTCCTTTATGGAAGAACAACAGAAAGAAAAATATCCGGATATTGAGATCGTGGACATCCGGTATACGCAGGGCGGAAGCAGCGAGCAGGCGCTCAAACAGGCGCAGGAACTGATGACCAGATACCCGGATCTGAAGGGGCTGGTAGCAGTAGCTTCCTCAACAATTCCAGGAGTTGCCCAGGCAGTCCAGCAGGAAGGAAAGGCAGGTCAGGTGAAGGTAATCGGTTATGGTTCCCCGGCAACAGTGAAACCTTTTATGGATCAGGGGGTTATGGAGGAATCTATTCTCTGGGATGCCTACGAGCTAGGATATCTGACGGTATGGGCAGGAAAGATGGCGGCAGAAGGGAAAGAATTTGAAGAGGTAAATGAAATAGAAGGCATTTCCAATCCGGTAAAATGGGATGCGGAGAAAAAGATTTTGCTTTTAGGAGAGCCTTTGATCATCAACAAAGATAATGTGGATGATTTCAATTTCTAAAAGCCAGGCTTCAAAGAGTTGAAAGGGGCCATATGTTCAATGGCTTAGGAAAGCATTGGGCGTACGGCCCTTTTCATTGGAAGATTGGAAGAAAGGAGAGCGGGTTTTGTCAGAAGAGATTATTTTGAAAGCGGAATCGATCAGTAAATCCTTTGGCGGGGTGAAAGCTCTGCAGAACGTCAGTTTTGAACTTAAAAGAGGAGAAGTGTTGTCTGTGATCGGCGAGAATGGGGCTGGAAAATCCACATTGATGAAAATTATCGCCGGAGCTTTGAAAAACGATAAAGGGGAAATCTACTTTGAGGGAGAAAAATTGTCCTTGAAATCTCCTCTGGATGCAGTGAAGAAGGGAATCTCTATCGTGTATCAGGAACCGAATATTTTTGCGGATATGTCTGTTCTTGAGAATATTTTCATGGGAAACGAGGTTGTAAGCAGGAATAAAACAATCCAATGGACGAAGATGTACGAAGAGGCAGCGACGGCTCTCGAACTTGTCGGACTGTCCGGCGATATCCTGCATCTTACAATGAGCGAGTTATCCATCGGGAATCAGCAGTTGGTCCTGATTGCCCGGGGAATTTATAAAAAATGTAAAGTTCTGATCCTGGATGAACCGACATCCATACTCAGCCATAATGAATCAGAAAAGTTATTTGAGATCATCGCAGACTTAAAGAGCCGCGGAGTCAGCATTATGTATATCAGCCATAGAATACCGGAGATCTTAAGAATTTCGGATCATATTATTATTCTCCGGGACGGGTGCCTTACCGGGGCGGCTGTGCCGAAAGAGGCGACAGAGGAATCTATCATCACGGCTATGTCCGGGAGAAGTATCAATATGAGTGTCTATGAGGAAAGAAAGCAGGGCGAAAAAGACATTCTGGAAGTGAAAAACCTTTCATATGACCCGTTGTTCCAGGACATTTCCTTTGGAGTAAGGCCGGGACAGATATTGGGGATGTATGGACTGGTCGGAGCCGGACGCTCGGAGATTGCGAGAGCAATTTTCGGGGAAACGAACGCACAAAGCGGGCAGGTTTTATTTGAGGGAGAAGATATTACACATATGGGAATCAATCAAGCCATAGAGAAAAGGATTTTCTATGTTCCTGAGGACCGGGGAGCACAGGGACTTTTCGATATCCATCCGGTGCGCGATAACATGAGTGTTTCCTTTTTGGACGGTCTGTCAAATAAATTTGGCATCATCAACAAGAAAAAGGAAAAACAGCTTGTTCAGGAGAACATAGAAAAATACAGTATTAAGACACCGAACCAGGATATCAGCGTAAACAGCTTAAGCGGCGGAGGACAGCAGAAGGGACTGATCTGCCGATGGCTTTTGGAAAAACCAAAGGTATTGATTCTGGACGAACCGACCAGAGGAATCGATGTTATGACGAAGGCGGAGATCCATAAGTATGTGATAGAGCTTGCCAAAGAGGGAGTAGCAGTTATTGTGATCTCGTCCGATCTGCCGGAGGTCATGGAGTTGAGCGACGATATTATTACTTTATACAAAGGCAGAATAACAGCGAGATTTGACAGGGAACATGTAACTGAAGAGGACATTCTGAAAAATGCGTTGAATTTGAAAGAAGAATAGGAGGAACGGATATGAGTATAAAGGAAAAAGTGTATTCCTGGATTGAAGAAAATCAGGATGAGGTGGTCGGCTTACTTCAGAAGTTGGTTCGTGAGCCAAGCGTGACTCCATATTTTGATGAAGAAGAGCAGTATGTCGGAGAAGGAGGGGCGCAGGCAGCTTTAAAAGAGTATCTTGAGAGCATGGGGATGGAGACGGAATACTGTTATCCGGATGCTGAGAAGTTAGCAAAGTATGAAGGGAAAGCAGGGTATTACGCAGATCATACTTTTGAGGGAAGGCCGGATCTGTTCGGGAAGCTTAAGGGAACAGGGGGCGGCAGATCCATCATGCTGTCCGGGCATATGGATGTGGTGCAAAGAGGAAGTAAGTGGACGCAGGATCCTTTCGGCGGGACGAAGGTCGGAAATCGGATCTATGGACGCGGTACGGTAGATATGAAAGGCGGCATCGCGGCGATGACCGCAGCGCTTAAAGCAATAAAGGAGTGCGGATTCCGGTTAAAGGGCGACGCCATGATCGGGACGGTCGTGGATGAGGAAGCAGGAGGAATGGGAACCTTAGCGTTAGTAGCGGAAGGATACCGTGCGGACGGGTGCCTTATCACGGAACCAACGCATTTGAAGATCGCGCCGCTTTGCAGAGGGATTCTATGGGGGAAGCTCATTATTGAAGGCAGAGCCGGGCATATTGAGTTAAAGCAAGGCGATTTCCGCACCGGCGGGGCGGTGGACGCGATAGAGAAAGCGTCTTTATATCTTGAGCATTTCCGGCGCTTGAATAAAGAGTGGTCTGTGACAAAGGAGCATAAATATTTACCGATTCCGTGCCAGATCCATATTGCAGAGTTTCATGCGGGAGAATACCCGACGACGTTTGCAAACCACGCGGAATTGACGTTCGACGCACAGTATCTTCCGGCGGAAAAGGATGAAAACGGGCTGGGCTCCAAAGTAAAGAAAGAAATCGAAGATTTTGTGAAGACAGTGGCTATGACGGATCCGTGGCTCAAAGACCATGTGCCGGAGATTGAGTGGCTGATTGACGCGGATTGCGGGGAGACACTGGATGATCAGCCGTTTTTCCAGACGGTAAGAGACAGCGCGCAGGAAGTGAATCCTGAGTCTGAGGTAGAAGGAATCTGCTGTCATACAGACATGGGGTGGTTCTGCAATGTTGGGATGCCTACTTTGAATATCGGACCGGGCGATCCGCGTCTTGCCCACCAGGCAGACGAATTTGTGGAAATAGAAGAACTGGTGACCTGTACGAAGATGATAGCGTCTATCCTGATCGACTGGTGCCAGGCAGAGGAAGCGTAGGAAATGGAGGGAACTCTGGATGTTGAAAAAATATGTGCCGAAACCGGGGCGCAGAGAGTATGTGACCTTTTTGCTCCTGGTCGTCGAAATCATTTTGTTTGGAATTCTTGCACCCAATTTTCTGACGGTAGATAACTTGATCAGGGTAATCCAGAATAATGCGGAGATCGCAATGGTGAGTATCGGTATGACGATCGTTATGCTGCTGGGAGGAATCGACTTGTCGGTTGGCTCAGTCATGGGTGTGATCGCGATTGTGATCGGCTATATGCTTCAGGCTGAGGTGAACATCTTCCTGATTATCCTGGCGGCTATTGTGATTGGCGTGGGTGTGGGATTCCTGAATGGTTTTCTGATTGCGAGATTTGATATCCCGGATATGATCGTTACGATTGCAACAATGAATATCTGGAAAGCTGTGATTTTTGCCCTCTTAGGAGGAAAATGGCTGACCGGGCTGAACCCGGGCTACGCGGTAATTACCCGCGCTAAAGTACTGGGAATTCCACTGCTTTTGATCTTAATAATTATAATTTATGCAGGTTTTTATTATTTTTTGATGTACCGGCGGTTTGGGCGTCATATCTACGCGACAGGCTGTAACCCGCAGGCGGCAAACTTGAGCGGAATCAATGTGAAACGGGTTAAATTGGTATCCTACTGCATCTCCGGAGGAATTGCGGCGATTGCGGCGATGCTGTATATCGCGCGGATGGGAAGCGTGGAGATGACTATAGGAAGCGATCTGGCAATCGCGTGTATTGCCGCTGTTACGATCGGGGGAACCGGAGCTAAGGGGAACGGAAAAAGAGGGAGTGTGATCGGGACGCTGGCCGGCGTACTTTTCATTGCCTTTTTGAAAAATGGTATTGTGATCTTAGGGATTCCTTCTTTGCTTGAAAATTGTTTTATCGGCCTTTTGATCGTCCTGTCGGTCCTGTTCGATGCTTTGACGGCGGGAAAGGGGGTGGCACAATGAAAAAGATTGCTTTTTCTATTGCAAAAAGCAGAACAAAATTCCTGCTTTTGCTGTTTGTCGTTGAGATGGTCGTTTTATCATTGATTAGTCCCTATTTTTTCAGTATCAATAATCTGGTACAGGTGACGCAATTTGGGGCGGCCCTCACATTACTGTCACTGGGAGAGTCCCTTGTAATGATAGCTGGAAGGGACGGGATCGATATCTCCGTCGGCTCTGCCATGAGTTTATCTGGCGTGCTTTTCGGTCTGGCTGTAATGAATGGATGCAGTATTTTTACGGCGACGGTTATCACTCTCATTGGAGGAATCCTTCTTGGAACTGTCAATGGACTTTTAGTGGCTGCGGCGAAAGTGCCGGCTCTGATCGCCACATTGGGAACACAATATATCTATGGGTCCCTGGCCTTATATTTGACCGGCGGAATTCCGATCAGCGGATTTCCCGACAGCTTTAAGGCGCTGTCTCTGGAAAGTACCTTTGGGATTCCGAACCAGATTCTATTCGTGGTAGTTCCTGTTACGTTTGTGGTGTTCATCTTAGTATATAAGATGAAGTTCGGACGCAGAGTATACCTGTTGGGAACGAATCCGGAGGCGGCAAAATATACAGGGATTCGGGAAAAACAGATTCGCATGTGTGTCTATATGCTTGCCGGGCTTTTAGCGGCGGTCAGCGCTATTATCAATAATTCCTGGCTTATGACTGCCCGGGCGGACGCTGGGAGCGGAATGGAAATGCAGGCGATCACCGTGGCAGTTCTTGGAGGAATCGGGGTAGCAGGCGGCGTAGGACATTTGGGCGGCGTTTTGATAGGGGTTATTATCATTACTATGATGAATTCAGGGCTTCAGATCGCAAATGTGAACTCGATATGGCAGTTGGCAACGCTTGGCTTTATTTTGATTATTGCAATAATTTTGAATCACATGATGGAACGATTCGTGGCGAATGTTGAGAAGAGCAGGAAGTAAAGAAAAGGAGACAAAAAATGAGTAAGAAAGTTTTGTTGGCGGGAGAATCGTGGATGAGTTATACCACACATGTAAAAGGATTTGACAGTTTTTATACTTCTGTGTATGAGACAGGGGAAAAGTGGCTGGTTGCCGCGCTGGAAAAACATGGGTATAAGGTGACGTTTCTCCCCAATCATCTGGCGCCGGAGCAATTTCCTTTTACAATGGAGGAACTGGAAGAATATGACGCACTCATTCTATCAGATATCGGAGCAAATACACTTTTGCTCCCGCCCCCGACTTTTGCGGGAAGTGTAAAAATGCCGAACCGGGCGAATCTGATCCGGGATTATGTCCTGCGCGGGGGAGGCCTTTTGATGATCGGCGGATACTTAACCTTCTCCGGCGTAGACGCGAAAGG
Source organism: uncultured Lachnospiraceae bacterium (assembly GCA_946566415.1). GTDB lineage: Bacteria > Bacillota > Clostridia > Lachnospirales > Lachnospiraceae > Allocoprococcus. Next base: position 19,346 of record CAMNWW010000009.1, read on the forward strand.
AAAGTGGCATGATACGGCTGTGCAGGAAGTTCTTCCTGTGGAGGTGCTTACCGTGGACGACCGGATGGAGCACTGTGAAGGAGTAAAGCCGGCGACGGTGAAAGAGCACGAAGCGCTGAAAGAGGTGTCCGGCGAGTGGCCGGAAGTCCTGGGCTACAATAGAACGATCGCAAAACCCGAGGCGGAGGTGGCGGCGACAGTAGAAGGAGATCCCTTTATCGCTTTTGGAAAATACGGAAAAGGAAAAAGCGCCGTATTTACCACGGACTGCGCGCCTCACTGGGCGCCGCCACAGTTTTGCGAGTGGGAGTACTACGATAAGATATGGAAGGGAATCGTAGGATGGCTTACATCAGAAAAGTAAGGTAAAATAGCGGGCAAAGAAGATAGGCGTCTGCGGTCTGAGTTGATGACCGCAGACGTTTTGGAATGTAGTACGAATGTAGGAGAAGAATATGAAATATGACGCGGAGAGTTTTTTAAAAGAAGTGCTTTGTATTCCGAGCGTAAACGGAGTGGACGGCGAGCGGAACCTGGCGGTGTTTCTACGTAATTTTCTGCAGGAATGCGGCGTGCAGGTTATTTTACAGGAAATAGACCAAAAGCATGCAAACATAATTGCGGTTCTGGAAGGAGAAAGTAAGGAAACGGTGGTTTGGAACGGACATTTGGACACGGTTCCTTATGGGAATCTAGTGCAGTGGGATACGGATCCGGCAGTGCCGGTAAAAAGGAACGGGTGCTATTATGCCAGAGGCGCCAGCGATATGAAGAGTGGGACGGCGGCTATGGTATGGACTTTGGCATATATGAAAGAGAAGGGAAGGACACCGAAACAGACAATCTATTTCTGCGGAACTTGTGATGAAGAAAAGGACGGCCTTGGGGCGAAACACCTTTTAGAGAGAGGAACGCTGGGAAAACCGTCTCTTCTTCTTATCGGGGAACCGACGGGCCTGCGCCCGGGAGTAGCGCAGAAGGGGTGCGTTTGGCTGAAACTAAAGGTCTGTGGGAAGACAAGCCATGGGGCTTATCCGGAGGAAGGCGTGAACGCTGTTGAATACGGAGTGCGGATTTTCCAGAGGCTGAAAGAAAGGCTGGAAAGGGAAGAACATGAAATATTGGGGATGCCAACGATTCAGATATCGATGGTTAAGGGCGGTATTGTGCCGAATATGACACCGGATGAGGCTGAATTTCTATTGGATGTCCGTCTGATTCCGGGAATTACTACGGGACAGCTCTTGGTTTGGCTTCAGGAACTTATTACGGAATACAAAGAAAGAACGAAAGGAGAGCTATCGGTAGAGTTCCATGTTCAAAACGATAGAATGGCGATCGAGATACCAAAGGAGAATGTATGGGTCCGGAAGCTGGACTGGGAGCTGCGTGTAAAAAGGCTTCCAGACGATCATATAGGAATCAATTATTTTACGGACGCTTCGATTTTGGTGAAAGGGATGCCGGAAGTTCCGGTGTTATTATTCGGACCAGGGGAGCCTCAGACGGCGCACAAACCAAACGAGTATGTAGAAATACAAAAATACTTAGAATATATCGATGTCTTGAAAAAACTATTTTAACTTAAGCATACCCAAGCTGGCTAAAAACGCGTATCCGTGGTATAATTCATTGGGGCGCGGGGTATCTTACGAACCTGGTACTCCGTCTATGAGCTTGAGTTTGGAATATGTCAAAAAACAATGAAGCGAGGTTTCAAAGTTGAGAACGACAATTAAGGATATTGCCAACTATACAGGTTTCTCGGTTACCACCATATCCCTGGTGTTAAATCACAAGGCAAAAAAGATTCCGAAAAGCACGCAGGATGCAATCATGGAGGCAGTGGAGAAGTTGGACTACCATCCTAATCAGTTGGCAGTAGGCTTGGTGAAAAAAAGGACACAGACGATAGGTCTTATCATATCGGATGTAAGTAATGTGTTCTTTTCCGCTCTCGCAAAAGGGGTGGAGGATGCATGCCGCAGAAAAGGATGGAATCTGATCCTTTGTAATACGAATGATAAGCATGAACGAGATCTGGCCTATATCCAGGTCCTGGTGGATAAAGGGGTGGATGGGATTCTTT
>CAMNWW010000010.1 GCA_946566415.1 uncultured Lachnospiraceae bacterium
TTTTCCCATAAAATGGGAGGTTTTTTTACGAAAAATTTTTTAAGCGTCAAAGCTGGGAACCGTAATTATGCAAACGGCACACCCATAAAAAAGCACCAGCCATTCTTGACTGATGCTTTTCGTATCCTTATCCTTTACTGCAAATCTACCTCCACCGCTTCTCCCAGGCAGAGATAGTCCTCATACATCTTTTCATACATTTCCCGTTTCGACTCATCCGGGAAATAGTTCGCGCGGTAAGTCTCACAGTACTCCTTCTGCCCTTCCTCTACCGACGGGAATATGTCCGCCGCCACCGCCGCGTAAATTGCCGCTCCTTTTGCGCACATCTGTTCTTCCTTGCATACCATGATCGGCACGCCCAGCGCGTCCGACATCATCTGCATGATGAACGGCGATTTCTTCGCAATCCCGCCTACCGCGATGATCCGTTCTATCTCAAGCCCGTTATCGATCAGGGAGTCATATACCCGTTTACAGCCAAATACAGTCCCTTTTACCAGCGCACAGTAGATAGAAGGCGCCTTTGTCCCCAATGTCAGACGATTGACAGCCGCCTTTACGGATTCGTTTAATTTAGGATAACGCCGTCCGTTAAACCAATCAAGGGCTGTCAGGTCTTCGCCAATACATCCCTGTGCTTCTTTTTCCAGGGCGGGAAGAATCTGCTTTGACAAATATTCCGTCAGTTTTTCCTTCTGTTCCTCACTTAAGATTTCTTCCGGCATACTCATATGTTTTACCGGCCACAATAGCAGTTCCTTGAACCAGGCATATACGTCCCCAAACGCCGGCTGGCTCATCTCCAGCCCCACATATCCAGGCACGATCGAATCCTCCGCCTGCCCGCAGTATTCCTTCAGATTTTTCCCTTTCAGTACCTCAGGATAATCTACCAGCATTTCCACCGTAGAGGTCCCCACTACCTGAACCAGTGTATGAAGGCCCACTCCTGCCCCGACTCCTCCGGCATGGGCATCAAAAGATCCTGCTCCAACCTTTGCTTCTGGATTTATACCGAGGCGTTCTGCCCACTCTTTTGTGATCGTCCCGATACAGGTTCCCGCCGGAACCGGACTTTGCCGGTACCTGTCCGCCACATCCCCCAGATAAGGATCCAAACGGCAGAGACATTCTTTGGATGGCAGACCGCCAAATTCACTGTGCCAAAGAGCCTTATGCCCGGCCGCACAAGAAGAGTGCGCGATTGTATCCGGATGTGTATTTCCGACTAAAAGCCCTGCAATCCAGTCGCAATGCTCTGTCCATGTCCACGCGGCGTCCCGTATCCTCTCGTCCGAACGTGTTGTGTGAAGTATCTTCGCCCAGAACCACTCCGAAGAATAGATTCCCTGATATTTTGTGTAATCTGTCTCGCCGGAAGAAAACACTTCGTTAATCTCCTTTGCCTCTTCTACGGCTGTGTGGTCCTTCCACAGATGAAACATGGCGTTCGGCTCCTCACGGAATTCTTCCAGCAGGCAAAGCGGAGTTCCCTCTTTATCTACTGGACAAGGGGTGGAACCTGTTGTATCGACCGCAATGCCTATGATCTCCTGTCCCGCCCCTTCTCCGGCGTGAAGGAGCGCCGTTTTCATAGCCGACTCTAATCCATCTATATAATCCTGTGCATGCTGCCTGTACTGTACCTTAGAAGGATCACAGTATTTTTTTTTGGCCCAGCGGGGATACGCGCAGACACCGTCCGCGACAGCCTTTCCCGAAAAGGCGTCTGCAAGCAAAACCCTCACAGAATCGCTTCCATAATCCACTCCAGCAACTAATTTCCGTCCCATACCCTTCTTTTTCTACCCCTTTCCTTCCTAACCTTCATGCATGTCGCCTATCCGGCGGCGGACTTTTATAGTAAACTTCTAAAACCTAGCTTTAGTAGCAGGCATAGCCGCCGTCGATTTCCAGGTTAGCCCCCGTCGTATAAGAAGATGCCGGGCTTGCCAGATACAGAATCCCTCCTGCCATCTCCTGTGCAGTCGCCATCCGCTTTGTCGGACACATAGAGAACCAGATTTCCTGCCATGCCTGATTCGTTGTAGCCGGGGTCATATCTGTACATACATATCCAGGGCTGATGCAGTTAACACGGATTCCATGCTTCGCCCACTCACATGCCAACGACTTTGTCAAATGGATCACGCCTGCTTTTGCCGCATTGTACGCCACCTGCTCCTGCGGATAGTTTACAATCGTTCCAGACATAGATGCAGTGTTCACGATTGATCCGCCCGTACCATCCTTGATCATAATCCTTCCGACTGCCCTTGCCACAAGGAACACTGCGTCCAGATCGATTGCCAGTACTTTCCTCCATTCCTCAAACGTCATGTCCTCGCATCTTACACAGTAAGCGATTCCTGCATTATTATGCAGCACATGGATCGCACCCAGTTTTTCTTTCGCTTCCGCAACAGCCGCGTTCACCTCATCCTCCACGGTCAGGTCTGCTTTGATTCCATAAGCTTTTCTTCCTACGGCCTCAATCTTCGCGGCCGTCTCTGAGGTGTCAATAATGTCGATAACTGCTACATCCGCCCCAGCTTCCGCAAGCGCCACCGCCGAAGCCTGGCCGATTCCCCTTGCCGCGCCTGTGACTACCGCTTTTTTCCCATCCAATCTGAATGCGTCTAAAATACTCATAATAAATACCACCCTTTCTTATTTTAAATAATTGAATTTACTTTACTCTTATCCTTTCACTGAACCTGATGTCAACCCCTTTACCAATGCCTTCTGTGTAAAGAATCCAAGGATGATCGGAATAATACAGATCAATGTACCGGTAGCGCACATCTTGCCCCAGAAATATCCTTGCTGGGTCATGTATTTGCTCATATATACCGGCAGAGTCGCGGACTCCGTATAGGTGATCGTCACTGCAAAGAAGAACTCGTTCCATGTGATGATAAATACCAGAAGCGCCGCGGAAAAGATACCGTTCCTGACAAGCGGTATCATGATCTGCCAGAACGCCTGCCAGCGGTTGCATCCGTCAAGCTGGGCCGCCTCCACAATTTCCATCGGCACCTCTTTAAAAAAGTTCGTGACCAGCCAGATCATAAGCGGTACGCCCGCGCCGCAGTACAAAATGATGAGTGCCAGCGGATTATCTACAAGCCCGATTCTCTGGAAGATCAGATATACCGGAATAATAACCGCGATCGCCGGAAGAAACGTCGTGGATACGAACCAAAAATAAACATTGTTCGGGTCTTTCAGCGGAGTAAATACCAGCGCGTAAGCAGCCGGAACAGCCAAAAGCACCGTCACAATCACTGTTCCGATCGTAATCATCACTGAATTTCCAAGATACTGGAAAAAGGTATCCGACAGGACCGTTTGGTAGTTTTCCAACGTAGGAGAGAAAATAAATCCCGGCACTACAACGTCCGCCTCCGCCTTAAAGCTGGAGATGATCATATAGAAAATGGGAAATACCCAGACGAGTGCGACTACCACTGCCAGTAAGCAGAGAAGCGCATATTTAATTTTTGCTTTTTTCATCCCGCACCCTCCTTACTCTTCGTCCTTGTTGGTCGCTTTGAAAAACTTCTGTGTGATAAATAAAGTGATCGCTACCGTGACCACCGCGATCGCCGCCGCTCTTCCCACAGACCAGTCGTAGAAAACGGTCCGGTAGGTCAGATACGGGAGGTTCGCTGAGCTGACTCCCGGTCCGCCCTGCGTCGTCACATAGACAAGACCGAACACCTTTAAGATATTGATCAACCCCAGCGTCATCGCAGTGATAATATGTTTCTTTATAATCGGTATATCAATGGAAACCAATCGCCTGAATCCGTTTGCCCCGTCGATCTTGGCGCTCTCAATCACATCGTCCGGGATATTCTGGAGGCCCGCCATAATTATAAGGAAGAAAAACGGGGTCCACTGCCATATAATCAGAATCACAACCGTAGCCAGCGAATGTTTTCCAAAGAAATCAATCGGCTGAAAACCAAAAAATTTACTTATGTAATAATTAAGTCCCATGCTCGGATTAAGCAGCAACGTTTTCCAGACAATACCCACCACAGAATCCATGACAAAATAGGGCATTACCAGAAGAGTCCTGAAAAAATATCCGCCGGGGAATTTCCTGTTGAACAGTACGCCGAGAAGAATCGCCAGTACTGTACATAACACCAGACACACGACAATAATGATAAGCGTATTTTTAAGTACAATATAAAAATTCTTGGCCGTTAAAACATCTACAAAGTTTTTAATCCCATTAAATTTAATTCCAAGGTCCGGCCTTTTTACATTCCATTTTAAGAAAGAAAAAATAATCGTGACCACAAAAGGAATCTGTGTCACCGCCGCGACAAAAATGACAGCCGGAAGCAGGACTCTGGTACTGTGGTCTTTCTTTTTTGTATTTGCTTTATTCATTCAGGATTTCCTCACCAACTTTCTTTACTTCTATGGAAAGAGCCGGCTTTTGCCAGCTCTTTCTGAAGTTTAGCCCTATGTCTAATCTCTGTAACCGCCGTCTTCTGCGGCTGTATCGATTGCGCTCTGGCAGTCTGCGATGCAGGCGTCAAGATCTTTCTGTCCGCTGACATAAGAAGCAAGTTCTGCCGCGAGTGTCTCGCCCCACGAAGAGTACTCCGGAAGGTTCGGAAGTGAATTTCCTGTATACGGCGTATCCTCGATTGCCGGATGGATAGCGTCCGCCGTCTCGATCGCGATCTTTGTGGTCGCCGCAAAGTCGCACGCATCCAGGTATTCCTGGTTCTCATATGTAGAAACTCTGGTTCCGGAAGGAGTAGACGGGAATCCTTTTTCTTCCTGAACTAATTTCACATATTCTTTGCTCGTCGCCCATCTAAGGAAATCAAACGCCGCGTCTTTGTTCTTGGATCCTGCCGTAATCGCGATTCCCCATCCGCCGATCGTTCCGGTATTTTCTTTCTTAGCTGTCGGAGCCGGCGCATATCCTACCTTTCCTTTCACGTCAGAGTCGTCTTTTGCAAATGTTCCCGCAGATACGGTCGCGTCATAGTAAATCGCCGCTTTGCCCTGTGCAAACAGATTCAGGCATTCAGTGTAACCACAAGTTGTCGGGCTGTCCTCCGCAACTGTGAGAAGTTTTTTGTAGAATTCCCATGCTTCTTTTACTTCTGGCGTGTCATAGGTTGCATTCCAGTCCATATCATAATATTGTCCGCCGAACGCATTCATGATGGAACCGAAGATGTACATATTCTCTCCATACCCCGCAAGTCCGCGAATCGCAATGCCCGCTACGCCGTTCGCCTTGTCGTCGCACTGTGACGCAAGATCGTAAATGTCTTCCCATGTCGGATTCTCCGGCATCGTCAGATTCTTTGATTCAAATATTTCTTTATTGTAGCAGATCATAGTAGACTCTGAATAAAATGGAAGCGCCGCCAATCCTTTTGTCTCTGAAGAACATGAAGTCCTTACAGACTGGAAGACATCATCCAGATCATACTCGCTCTTCTCTTCATCAGAAAGAGCGTCGAACATCGGATCAAGAGCCTCTGTCCAGCCATTGTCAAGATATGTACCCATATCGCTTGTTCCCAAAGTAACCAGATCGTACTCTCCTCCGCCTAACCCTACGTCCTGCGTAATCTTAGAACGGATCTCATTCTCGGAGAGGATCGTAAACGTAACTTTCGTCCCTGTCTCTTCTGTATATTTTTTTGAGAGTTCTTCCATAATTACCATCGCGTCGTTATTTACACTGGCAACCTTAATCTCGCCTGCGTCGCCGCTTTCCTCTGTCTCTTTACCATCGCTGCCCGAATCCTTATTATCGGATCCGGAGTCTGAACCGCCGCAGCCGACGAACATCGTGCCGACCATAGCTGTCGCCAAAATCAAGCTTAAAACTTTCTTCTTCATTCTTCTTCTCCTTTTTCACTGTTTTTTGTTGCTTTTTTCACGAAACCTTTTTGCAAATAAAATAGCATTTTTGTTTTCCGGAAAACTTTTCTATTTATTAAGGTTTATTACGTGAACTTTTTCTGTATTTCTACGATACCACTTATCTATACGTCTGTCAACCTGTTTTGTAGCTAATTTTCACAGTTTTTTTTGATTTAGATTGTTATTTTTTTGCCAATTTTAAGTTATTTTTTCTTTTATTTATTGGTTGTGTATTGCATTTTGATGTGCTATAATTTGTTTACATAATATACTTTATGCATTTTTGAGCAATATGCATAGAGGATTTAAGTTTATTAAAAAAACCGAAAGGAGTGTATTTATGGAAATTCCCAAGAAAATGAGGGCCGCTGTCATGAACGAGGTCGGTAAGCTAGATTTCCAGATGATCGACGTACCAAAGGTAAAAGATGACTGCGTATTAGTAAAACTTGATTATGTAGGAGTCTGCGGCTCTGACTCCCATTTGTTTGAACACGGTTTTATCGGAGAAAACCATGTGACTGAGCCGATGGTCCTTGGCCATGAACCGGGCGGCGTTGTCGCCGCTGTAGGAAAAAACGTTACCTCTTTAAAGCCGGGCGACAGGGTTGCCGTTGAACCAGGCGTTCCCTGCTGGGAGTGCGATTTCTGTAAACAGGGGAAATACAACCTCTGCCCAAATGTTTATTTCTACGCCTCCCTCCCAGTTACGGAAGGATGTTTTGCAGAGTATATCGCGCACCCGGCGAATCTGTGTTACAAGCTTCCTGATAATGTAACCACGCTGGAAGGCGCTTTGATGGAGCCGCTCGCAGTCGGTTTCCATGCCGCAAGGCAGTCCGGAGCCTTTGTAGGTTCCTCCGCCGTTATTCTTGGTTCCGGCTGTATCGGGCTTGTGACGATGCTTTCTTTATTAAGTATGGGGGTCAAAAATATCACTGTAGTAGACGTTATGCAGAACCGATTGGAAAAAGCTCTGGAACTGGGCGCCGCGCATATAGTCAATGCCGCCGAATGTGATCCGGTAAAAAAAGTGCGCGAAATCACCGGAGGCGGGGCAGATTTTTCTTTCGAGACAGCCGGGAACGCGACTACATTGTTCCAGATCGCAAAAATGACCAAGAGGGGCGGGACCATCACTCTCGTAGGATATACAAGTTCCGGCAAAGCTGAGCTTAACGTAAACTGGATCATCGACAATGAAATGTCGATTAAGACTGTGTTCCGTTACCGCAACCATTATCCGACAATCATAAAAGCTGTTTCCGACGGCATCATTCCATTAAAAAAGATCGCTTCCGATATTTTTGAATTTGAAGATATTCAAAAAGGAATGGAATATGCTATTCATAATAAGAGTATGGTAACCAAAGCAGTGATACGCATCAATCCTGACGCCGAGCGTTAGTTCTTCAGAAGAGGAGGATACTTTATGTCTTATATTGGTCTTGATGTAGGCACATCCGGCTGTAAGGCTGCTGTAATCAGTCCAGAGGGAAAGATTCTTTTCTCCGCAGGAGAGGAATACGCCTTTGTTTCCCCTAATCCCGGATGGGTGGAACTTGACCCCGCGCAAGTATGGAAATCTGTCCTTAATGTACTTAGGGAAATCGCTCCTCACGCAGGAGACGCTCGCACGATCGCCGTTTCCTCCATCGGAGAATCCATGGTTATGCTGGATAAAGACGAAAATATCCTGTATAATGGAATCGTATATCTGGATCAGCGGTGCAAAGATACTCTGCCGGAGATCGAAGCGAAGATTTCACCGTATGAGCTCCACCAAATCACCGGTGTTTCTGTCAATCAGATGTTTACCCTTAATAAGTTCCTTTGGTTTCGGAAACATATGCCCGGACTTTTAGAAAAAGCGGAAAAATTCTTTTTATTTGGAGATTACATTACATATATGCTTTCCGGAGTACGCGCCATCGACCCCGGGAGCGCTTCCAGAACCATGTTTTTTGACGCCCGCACTCTGGAATGGTCTGAAAAAATCGGAAAGCTCTTTGATGTCCCGATAGAGCGTTTTTCCAAAATCACGACCCCCGGTACGGCGCTTGGTCCTCTAAGGGCTGAACTTTCCCGCAAGCTGGGGCTTCCCGACAGTCTTTCGGTCATAATGGGAATCCATGATCAGTGTGCGGCCACCTTGGGTTCCGGCTCTCTCCTTCCCGGAGAGGTCATGCTCGGTCAGGGCTCTACTGAAAGTATCAACTGCGTTGTGCATAAATCACATTTGAACGATCTGATCATTGAAAATCAGCTATGCTTTGAACCGTATGTTGATAAGGACCATTATATTATCATCACAGGGAACCTTACCCATGGTTCCAGCATCAACTGGTTTATACGTAATTTTTATGAGAATGAAAATTTTTCCTATGATGAACTGTACCGAAACTGTCCCGAAAACGCAGGGGATGTATTTTTTCTCCCCTATCTTTCCAAGGTAAATTTGATGGATCCTAAAAACCATGCCTTGGGAGGTTTTGTCGGAATCGACGTGACCGTAACCCGCCCGCAGATGTTCCGCGCCCTCCTGGAAGGGCTGTGCTATGAGGCAAAGGTAAGTATGGAAATCTTCAATAAAATTGGAGTAGAGATAAAGAAACTTACCGCATCCGGAGGCGTCTCAAAAGCGTCTCTTTACATGCAGATGAAATCGGACGTCATCGGTTTCCCGATCCACATTCTGGCAAATCCTCAGGCTGGGATTATGGGGCTCGCCGTTATAAGCGCTGTCTCCTGCGGGGATTATGACTCGTACACAGAAGCGATCCGGGCTTTTACGGAAACCGCGCACACATACAGTCCCGGACGCAGCTACATAGAGCAGTACCACAAATACCAGATCATTAGCCAAAGCATCAAAACGCTCTATGATAAGCTGGAGGAAGAGGAGGATGTGGTAAAAGATGGACCGTTATTTTAAAATTGAAAGTCCGACCGGAGAACAGGAGGAATACTGTCAGATTCTATAACCGGCTCACAATGCCGGCATCTTCAAATAGATGCCGGCTCCTTTTTATATGCCTCCGCGATAAAATCTATCATTTCATACGTCCTCAGATAGTGCTTTACCATGGCAAAACCGGCGCCGATTAAAATTCCGTTCTTATCATATTCGGAAAACTGGATGTTAAGCGTCTTATTCAGCTCTGCCGGAAGAAACCGTTTCATATAAGAATAAAGCTGTTTCTCGAATTTCTTGCTGCGGATGATCTCGTCTCCCAGCACGATCACCTCTGGGTTAAGGATAAAGATCACTCCGGTCAGCCCGTAGGCAAGATAACGGGCGGCCCGTTTCATGACCCATTCTGCAAGCTCATCCCCCGCTTCATAAGCCGCATAAATCTCTTCTAAGCTGGAATCCTCCCCCAGGACAGTATCCGGGTAATCCATCCAATTCTCATGCACATTATCCTGTATTGAAAGAGGAGAGGCATAATCCTCCCAGATTCCGCTGAAATCACTGTTCTTACTACGCCGCCTTGTCAGACAGTTGATTCCCATATGTCCTACTTCTCCGGCGATCCCGTTGAAGCCGCTGAACACCTCTCCATGGATAATGATACCGCCTCCGAATCCGATACCGCCTACAATACTAAGGAGTGATTCCGGCATCCTGTCGCTTTTTTCGCCCAGTCTGCGCCACTCCGCCAGCGCGCTCATATTCGCGTCATGATCCACCCATATCTCCATATCCGGGAACATTTCTTTAAATGCGCCTTTGATATCTACCTCGCCAAGCACTTCTATGGCGTCCGCCTTGATATAATAACGGTCCTCCTCATGGAGCAGCCACCCTAACGTCGCTACAGAAAGTCCCAGAATTTTCAGGTGCTTTTCCTTGCAGTAGGCGAGCTGCTTCTCTACCTCTTCCTTATATTGTTTCAAAATCTTCTGGATATCACTGTCGTCTTTGTATATTGCTTTGATCTGATTGTCAATGACGCCTTGTATGCTGCAAACCGCTGTTGACACATAGTCTTTACGGATGCAAACGATAACCGACACCACATCCTCCATGCAAAGACTAATTCCCGCAACCCTGCGGCCATTGCTGGAAGAAATCTGTCCGATATCCTTAACAATTCCAATCTCCATAAAATCCCGTATGATATTCGTGATCGTCGCCTTATTCAGTTCCGTAATCCTTACCAGATCGACGCGGGAAATCTTAGGATGTTCCATCAAAGTCTGGAGCACAATACAGCGGTTTTTTTTCTGTATATCTATAATATTCGAGCCTAATTTCATAGCGCCTCTCCAAATCCCAAAAGTGTTTTCACATCGAACAGGCTGTCCGCTTTCGCATAGATCATACTGCTGATCTCCTCATCCGGCTGCGTCAGATCCGGTACCATCACAGCACGGCATCCCGCCGCATAGGCAGACCGCACCCCATTGGGCGAATCCTCAAGAGCCATACACTCCTTTGGCATAAGTCCTATCTCTTCAGACGCTTTTTGATAAATATCCGGCGCCGGTTTACTGTTAGCAAGGTCTGAACCAAAACATAAATATTCAAAATACGGCCTCACCCCTATGCGGTCCAGCAAAGCCTCCGCCCGGCTCTTCTCCGTCGATGTCGCCACGCAGGTTCGGTACTTCCTCTCCTTCAAATAGTTCAAAAGCTCAAATAATCCTGGTTTGATCTCGATCTCATGTTCAGCAAAATATTCATCCACATATTTATGATAAAGCTTCCGCACCGCTCCATGGTCGTAAGATTCTCCGAAATATTTCCTCATCAGCGGTCCGGCCAGCCGCACATCCAGGCTTCTTAGCATGAGGGCATGCCCGCGCTCCATCGGATATCCCAGTTCATTCGCCGCTCTCACCATGCAGCAGTTATAAATCTTTTCCGTGTCAATCATCAGACCGTCCATGTCAAATATGACCCCTTTTATCTGCATATCCTAACCATCCCTTCCCACAGGTGTCTCTTCAAATCCCCTGGGCGCTCTTTTCTTTATCATATAACATCTTTTTGTTTTTGGCAATTTTTTTGTGGATTTCACATAGATAACCTTATTTTATCAGTCCGAACGCAACGCTATACGCCAGTATGCACCATGGTTTCCCAAGGATAATGATCCAGATAAATTTTTTGCTGTTCATTTTCATCAGCCCGGAAAAGTAACACAAAAAATCGTCTGGAAACAAGGGAAGCAATGTAGCGACAAAGAGAAACCAACCATAAGATCTGCTTTTTTCTATCCTCGCGCTCCATTTTTCATATTGTTTCTGCGGGAACAAGGAAAGTATCAGGTTTATCCCGTATTTTCTCGCCAAAAAATATGCGATGATTGAGCCGATGCTGATGCCGATATAGTTGCACCAAAATCCCGGCATACAGCCAAATGCAACCGCTCCCGCGGCGCACCCCAGATATCCCGGAAGTACCGGAACCACCACCTGTACCGCCTGGAACAATGTAAGCGCCACGGGCGCGGCAAGGCCAAAGCTTTTCATATAATTCTGCAAAGATTCTACGGAATCAATCTTTTGATCAAAAAACTGCTTAAGAAAAAGCAATACAATGACAGTGAAACCTATAATAATGGATATTTTAACTTTCTTGCTCATGCAGACCTTCCTCCCTCGTACTGACATCCTTTTTGGTAGGATACCCTTGTACTGTTCTTTTCTTACACTAATATAGACCATATTTCTTAAATATCCCGTAATGGATTTCTTAAGTTTTCTTAATGGCCATATGAAGAAAAGGGAAAGGCTGTATTCAGATATTCCCTCAGCTAAAGATACAACAGTCTATTTTTCTCCGTGTCAAGTTCTGCCATTCTTCCGATCGGTAAAATCGCATGATTCACTCCATGCCCAAAATCATCGCAATACACGACAGGTATCTGATATTGTTCACCCAGCCGTTTTAACCTTTCAAGCAACAGTTTATGGCCTTTCTCAAAAGAGTGCCCGAATATCACTCCTGTTACACTCTGCATAAATTCATGCTGTTCGATGTGCGAAAGCATCGCGCTTATATATCCCACTCCAAAATTATCAGCATCTTCTATGAAGAGAATATATTTCTTCTTTAAGTCAATCGGAAAATACCTGCCGCCCAAAAGAAGTGCAAAATTGCGTGCATATCCGCCCACCAAAATTCCCCTTGCTTTTCCCTCGGCCTGAACCTGCCACATACTATTTGAAATATGTTCCTTTGCTTCGGCATTTACGATATGGCTCCTAAACTGCATTTCATCATATTGTGTGATATTTTTAAAAAGATACGGCGTCTGTCCATAATATGTTTCCAGTCCTGTCAATGCCCAGACAGCATTCAGAAGTGTTGTCCCGTCGCTATAGCTGCATATTTGCTTTGGGTTTTTCCGTATCAAGTCATAATCAATAAAGGGAAGCAGCTCATTACCTCCTTCACCTCCGCCGAAAAAAATCAAATCAACGTCAGGATCCGCCGCCAACTGATTAAAATCGTCTGCACGTTCCTTAGGAGCCGCAAGATAACCATATGTATCTTTGTATAAATTATCGGCTTCCCGTACTTTAAACCCTCTTTTTCGGATCTCAGACAATATATGCCGAAACTCTTCACGATCGGCCAGATGGCTCGGTGAACAAATTCCTATCGTTCCCTTCTTTGTCAAACATCTTGCTCTCATATGCCGTCTCCTTTCTAATCTTCTCCACATCCCCGGTTTATTACCTTATACCGCAGGCGGATATACGAATTTTCCAGCGTTTCACAGCTGATAAGTTCCAGCGCTCTAAGCTTCCCGAGCTGTCCCCGGCTTGTAATCGACTCCCCGTCGATCAGCGTGGATGTATCTTTTCCTCCGACAAGGACCGGCGCGACAACGATATCTATATAATCAAACAATTTTTCCCTCAGGAAAATCCCGTTGAGCGTCCCGCCTGACTGTATCGTTATCCTTTCACATTGAAAATCTTTTTTCAGTATTTCCAACATGCTTTTTAAATCCAGCTTTTCCTGATAGAGGATGCTGAAGTTATCGGCTTTGATATGATACGCCGGATGCTCCTTATTGGAGGTTACCAGTACAAATCTTTTGGAAAGTTCGCAAAAGTATCGGACTCCGCCTTCCTTTAAATGGTGATTATCTATTATGACAAACGAAACCGGTGTTTTTCGGGGAACAGCCTTTTCATTAACTCCCAGTTTTTCCTGGACGCGTCCTGAATTCAGCGACCAAAGATCTGTTGTCTGCTCAATCTCATAGTACTGATGCAGCCCTTCCCTTACGCCTGCAATTTTAGGATAATCTCTATCCACATCCAGCGAATCCTCGGATCCAGTGCTTATTTTTCCGTCAACCGAAGACAGCATAAATAGTGTGGTGACTGGTCGATTCATTATCTCTTCCTCCTGCCTGTTATTATGGTTCATCGTTCTTTGCTTTCATACTAGCAAAAACACCTTTATTTTTCAATCTGGAAACTCACTTCTTCTGTCTTGACTCCTATATTTTATTTGTATATAATGAATTAAGATTTGAAATCAAACAGCCCGAAATATGGGTAATTTTACCAGAGGAGAAAGAGAAATGGGGAAAGAGAATTCGGGAGGAGTCAGCGCTGTTGATTTTTTTTGTATCGGTTTTGGATCAATCGTAGGAGTTGGGTGGGCAGTTTCGATAAATAACTGGATCGCGGGAAGCGGAGGTCCTCTGCCCGCCGCATTCGGGTATATCCTTGCGTTAGTCATGATGATCCCTGTATCTTTATGCTATTGTGAACTATGTTCCATGCTCCCTGTATCAGGGGGCGGCATGGCATATGCCTTCCGCGCATTCGGCGACCGTATGTCATTCGTATCCGGCTGGGCGGCGTTTGGGGCGTTCATAACCATCATCCCATGGGAAGCGATCTATGTTGTAGATATTTTAAGCATCCTTGTCCCACAGATCAAATTCGGTTCTCCTCTTTATACGTTAGCCGGGGCCGAGATCTACCTGGGGCACATTATTGTGGGGACGTTCATATCCATACTGCTTTACATGATTAATCGGCGCGGTGTGACAAGTTCCGCTGTTCTGCAGAGGGTTCTCTGTTTTGCCTTGGTCGGTGCTGGCATTCTTGCCATGATATGCGCTTTATTCAAACTTGATGTTTCCAATTTCTATCCGTTATATGAAAATATCGGGCAAGGTTCCCATCATTCTTTTATCGGCGGAACCTTTTCCATCCTCGCCTCCGTTCCCTTCTTCCTGGCGGGATTTGAGACAATTCCACAGGGCGTTGAGAGTGCGGGCGGAAACCCAAAATCTGTAGGAAAGACTGTTGTCATTACCGTGGTGCTGTCCTGTCTTTTTTATGCGCTGCTCCTGGTGACTCTTGGAGGAGCTTATCCGTGGAAAGAATTTACACATTTTGGCAGTCCTTCGGCCGCCCTCCTTTTCAGAGATATCTACAGTGGGCCGCTTGGAACTTTGCTGTACCTCATTATCCTCGTAGGCGCCATCTGCGGTCTTCTCACCACCTGGAATGGATTTATGATGGCTTCTTCACAAATCCTCATGGCAATGTCCCGGGTAAGCATAGCCCCGAATATCCTTGCAAAGCAGCATCCTAAGTACGGGACCCCTATTCACGCGCTTAAGGTGACCTTCGTCGCTTCATTAATCGGTCCATTCCTTGGAAGCGGTCTAATCGGTTCGCTCACTACCTTTTCAGCGGCAGGTTATGTTGTGAGTTGGATGATTACCGCTTTCTGCCTTGTAAAATTAAGACGCACTGAGCCGGATCTGAAAAGACCTTATAAGATACCCGGAGGCGTGAAAACCGCCTGGTTCGCAGGAATCGTGATGGCCGTCCTTCTCGTTCTCCTTTTCATACCCGGACAGCCGGTTTATATGGGTGCAACGGCGACCCTTCTCTTCTGGGCATGGATGCTTGCAGGACTTATCCTCTATGTCCTCGATTACAGGCAGCGGAAACGTTACTCCCGCCTTCGCCGTGCTTCTTTTCTTTTTGCAAGTATGGCGGCCTCAAACCTGAAGATGCCTCATTTAACCGATGTGCTTGAAGACGATTACCGGATCGTATCTTTCATCGTGCCCAAAGATGCCGTTTATGCCGGTCAGACCCTCATGGAACTGAACTGGGGTAAAACACGCAGCATCTTTATCCTGAAAATCGAACGCGGGACAGAAATGCTGATTCTTCCTTCCGGCAGGACAAATATTTATGAAAATGACCGTGTCTTCGCCATGGGACTCAAGAGATCCATAAGACGATTCTGTGATAATTGTGATATCGGTTCAAAATATACCATGCATACATTGAAGGATTATATGGGCTTCGGTGAAATGGAACGCCAGTCCCCGCTGACCTGTCTGGAATTTAAGGTTACTGGGACAGAATCCTTCTGCGGCAAGGCAATAAAGGATTCTAAGATCCAGTCCGACCACCATTGTATGGTCATCGGTATTGACCGCGACGGCGATTCTACAATGATGCCGAATGCAAACATGGAGCTCCTCGCCGGCGACGTAATCTGGATCGTCGGTACTGATTCTGATATCCAGCACTTTACAGAGGTCAGCAGCCCTCCCTCAGTTTAACATTGTGAAATATCACAGATAAGATATCCTAGAAAAATATATTCTCATAACGAAAAAGGTAAAATAGATTTCAAGATATGTGCGCCAGAGATCAAAAAGCCCGATGTGCTTCTTGATCTCTGGTTTTTTATATCCTTAAATCGCATCCGATCCATCATTCACCCTTTTTCCAAGTCAATTTAAAGAATACTACCACTAGAATGATAAATACTATAGCAATTATCCCATATCCGACCCACATAGCCCAGTGCCTGGAGCTATGGCACCAATCTATAAACCAAGAATCCATGTTTTCTCTTCGTATGTAATACGTCCAAAGCGCTCCCGAAAGAATGGTAAGGATAATCAAGTCACTCCACCAGACAATAGGATATTTTTGTACAATATTAGCATCCGGCTCCCTGTTTGATTTAAAATTCAATCCGGTCATTTTCCCTATACAAAAAAGAAAAACAAAAATCAGATTCAGAAGACCAAATCCCCAAACACAGCCTATAATAATAATCTTCAACAACGGCAGTTCATGATTAGAAAAAATACTTCCTAATGAGCTAATCCCCCCAAATACCAAAAAAGCAAGGGCGGTAAATATACTTACCATGGTAAGTAATTGGGCATTCATGCCCTTCACTAACTCTTCTTTAAATGGAGTGATACTCTTATCAAACTTTCTTTTATACTCTTCATCCGTCTGCTTAAGACCACTATATTGTGTTTGAGCCAAATTTACATGATCCCATATTTTGATAAGTGTCTTTTCTGTATCCTCATATGCATTTCTCTCATCCGGACGCTTAACTCCTTCTTTTTTCTCTTTATACTCTTGTGTACCGGTATATGCTACGATTTTTTCAATATTAGAAATCATAGTTCCCAAAGTATTAGACGCTTCTTCCGCTGTATGTTCATTGAAGTAAGCGTACACCATATTACTGATCTCTGTGACCTTTTCAGACATCTCATCTGTAATCACCCTATCGTCAATCTTAAATTCTATTGCTTTTGCTCTTTTATCTATTTTAATATTTATTGAAGACACGACCCCTGCTACTCCTCAAAATAAGCTTTTATACTTTCAATCGTAATTTCATTGTTATATCCACCTTTCTCATATGCCTCGATCCAGGGGGTTTGATTGTGTGTTATTTCAACAAGGGCCGAGGCTGAGTAGCTTGAACATTCATCAATGATTCCATTTAAAATTTCTCGATCTCTTGCAGAGATACTACGCCTTATAAGGCTTTTTCCTATGCATGGAATATTGGCGCCCCCGAACACCCTGTATTCATAATAAACGCTTGGCACTACCGGGCCAAAATCCCATGCTTCAATTTCTTCGGCAAAACAAGGCTGGTTTTTTGTCACCAAAAATTCGGCCTGCACAAAATACAAGATTTTCTGCAGTTTCAAATTGCTGATTGGTCTACTGTTTTCTTTACATCTTTCAATTATATAACGAGCAATATCCGATGCCCTGTACATATTATTATCCTCACATTCTAAGAACCTTTACATTACTATTAATATGAGTCAAGGGACAAATGGACATAAAATACATGCTTGCATGTAATTTTATGTCTATGGGTCCCGCTAAAACATGAGCAAGAAGCCATTTTTCGCAGAAAAATGAGCGAATTGCGAATGTTTTCGTCGATTTTGGGAGTGCAAAGCACGGAAAAATCGACGGTGGACTCATTTGTCGGGTAACTCATTAATATATTCACCTGTACATAAAAGATTATAGCACACTTATCAGGTTTTTGGGGACTTTTTAGCAGCCAATCCTTCACCTCCTCCCTTCTTTTCTCAGAGCCACCCAAACACATAACGACAGCAGTACGCCATACATATCGTGAGAAACACGAGTCCCACTTTCATCTCTTTACGCATTCTCATCCTCCTGCAAAAGCCCATACTCTTCCTTCATCTTCTGGAACTCTTCATTGTCCTCAAGTTCCGGGAGCTTTTCGATCGCTTCCCTGGCAATTTCCTCTTTTTCATCATACAGTTCCAACAGTTTTAGATAGATTTTTCCCAGCAGTTCTTCATCCTGCTCTAATTCCTTCAACTTTTCATATTCCTCGATCGCTTTCTCCTTTTCCACAAGTTTCTCATATGCCTGTGCCAAAAAGTAATCCACCTCCTTTTCCTTCTCCGCATCCTGTGCTAGTTCTGTCTCGGCGCTTTCTGTTCTGATCTCCTCGGATATCTCTACCACCTGTTTCCAGGCTTCCTCGGTATCCAACACGCTGCATGCAAGGAGGAACGGTATTTTATACAGGAAAGCTCTGGTTTTAACCTGCCCTTCTTCCATACCCTTAAGCTCTTCTCTCCCGTCTCTTACCGCCTGTTCCAAACCTCGTTTTATATAACTTTCCGAGTCCCCGCTTTGGGCTGCCTGCACGATCTTTAGATAACTCTTTGCCAGATTCAGCTCTTTTGACGCCTGTTCCAAATATCTTCTGCTATTCTCGTAGTCACCCAACTCCGTTAAGTACACCAGCCCCATTTCCAGATATGCCTGCGCTTCCCCTTTTTTTGCTTCCTGGCATTCTTTTTCCTGTTCTTCCGATTTCTTTAGAAGTTCCTCTTTCTCTTCCTTCTCTTTTTCTGCTTTTGCTTTTTCCTCCTTAACGACCGCCTCCGCTTCTGCTGCTTCTGCAGCTTCCGCTCTGCCTACGCTTGCCTGTCTCCGGTTTAGCTCCGCCCATACGGCTGCTGCCATAACAAACGCCGCTATTCCCAGGATCAGTCTCTTTCTCTGTCTTTTCTCCAGCTTTCTCTTTTCCGCAGACGCCGCCAAACGGCGGAAATCTCTGCGTACTTCTTCCCATCCTGGGAACCCTGCCGCGTCCTCTTCAAGGCACTGTTCCCTTATCCGCCGTAGAATACGTCTCTCCCGGTACGAAAAATTTTCATCCATACAACATTTTTCTTCTATAAACTGCAATGTCCTTCCGAAGCCGTATCGGTCGTCCTCTGGTTCCATATTCTGCGATAAAACATGCTTTTTTCTAACAAACAGAATCCGAAGCTTCTTTTTCTGCATCCGTTTTACCAGCTCTTCACTCCCTGCATCCGCTGTATCCAGGAGCAGTACTGTGTTCTCCTCCTCCGGCACGATAACTGCGCAGGGGTTCACATAGCCGTAAGCCTGTCCGCCGCCGCATTTGTAATATCTCTCCATCTGCTGCGCCAGTTCAGCCGCCCAGCAAAACATCATTTTCTTTGATACCGCGGCCCCCTCTTTTGCATACTGCATGACAGTATATCCTCTGACAATGTCATTTACTGTATGACAGTAGCCGTTTTGATCCAGAAACCTAAGTACCGCATATTCTGTACGTTCCGTTAACCTGTCCCTCCTTTTTGTTTTCTCTTCCACGGCGGTCTGGACCTTGGCGCAAAAACTTTAGGCGCAATCTCCCCGCAGGCCGTCCGCTGTCTACAACAATTTTCATCATGGATATAAAACCGAATTCAGTTCTGAACTATCTTGAAGCTGTCTTGAATATACTTTGAATGGAATTAGAGTGATTCATATATTACACCGATTTTCACGGAACTGCAATAGAGATTGCGGTAAAATATTTCACAAAATTTTCGTCTGCGGTGTCACTGAACACCTGATATTCTTCTCTTGTTTTTCCAGGAATTACGGGCTTTTCTTTTTTGTAGAATATGCTATTTCCATATCACTGCGAAGGCTGCGCCCCAAACTCTTGACGTAGTCAAAAAGCCGGAACTGCATCTTAAGCAACGTTCCGGCTCTATTTTTTACATAACATATCCTTGCATGCAAGCATGTATTTTATGTCCATTTGTCCCTTGACTCATATATTATTCCATATGGCCCGGTTTATACAGATGGCGCGGAATCCCGTCTACCATAACGGGAGATACGTCGCCCTGAATCAACGGTTTTACATAGGTTACAAATTCGTCCGTCACGTAGGTGCCGTCCTTAGTCACCCAATCTCTCGGCACAAGCCGCTCATCGTTGGCGATCTTGTGTACATCCTTTACCTCAGTACCGCACTGATACGGATCGTCAGAAAGCCTTACCAGGACAACCATCTTGCCGCTGTCGCCTTCGTCCGCCGCTTTTACGGCAGCGCCGCCTACCTGATACGCCTCAAGAATGTCGACTCTCGAACTGCAGTGGGAAGCAGAACGCTGCAATGTACTCAGTTCGATCGCACGAGTCTTGCATCCAACCTCCGCCGCCACATAATTTGCCAGATATGCTGCAGTCCCTGAAAGCTGCTTATGACCGAAAGCATCCACAAAATCCGCGCTGTGTCCCAGCTCGCACACATAACGCCCGTCTGCCAGCTTGATTCCCTCAGAGACAGCTACGACAACCGACGTCTTCCTCTCAAGCCGCTCTCTGATGCGCTCCATAAAATCCTCCATGTCAAACGTCAGTTCCGGCAGATAGATCATATCCGGACCTTTACAGTCTTCACCCTTTGCCAGAGCCGCCGCACCGGTCAGCCAGCCTGCATTCCTTCCCATAATCTCAACAATCGTGACCAGACCTTTTTCATATTCCAGACAGAAACTGTCGCGGATGATCTCCTTCACAGAAGTACCGATATATTTTGCCGCGCTTCCAAATCCCGGCGTATGGTCGGTAAGAGCCAGATCATTGTCAATCGTCTTCGGACACCCGACGAACTTCTGCGGATGCCCCTTGATGATCGCATAATCCGACAACTTCTTAATCGTATCCATTGAATCGTTTCCGCCGATATAGATAAACGCCTCAATATCCAGCTTATACAAAATCTCGAAAATCTTATCGTAAAGCGCCATATTCTCGTGAATCTCCGGCAGTTTATAACGGCAGGAACCTAGATATGCCGCCGGAGTTCTCTTCAAAAGCTCC
>CAMNWW010000011.1 GCA_946566415.1 uncultured Lachnospiraceae bacterium
GATTCTTTTCTGCATGGCTCGGGACAGTGATAAGAAGAAGGCAAAGGAGAGTATCCACCTTCTTGAGAGGCTGAAAGTTCCGTTTGTAATGATTGACCGTTATCTGGAAGAGGCGGAATGCAGTTCTGTCATAGTGAACCACAAGCAGGGCGGCTATACGGCCACGAAATATTTGTTAGAGAGCGGGCACCGTCGGATAGGCTGTGTGACTGGTCCGTTGGCGCTCGAAGATTCTAAGGAGAGGCTGACAGGTTATCGTAAAGCGCTGGAGGAGTATAAAATCCCATATGAGGAGAGTTTGATATACGAAGGGGATTATGACTGGGAAAGCGGAGTCAAGGCGGCAGAGTACTTTTTTTTTAATAAGACAGGAATAAGCGCCGTATTTGCATTTAACGATATGTCGGCATATGGAACTTATAATGGTCTTAAGCAGCACAAAATTTCTGTGCCGGGAGATATCTCGCTTATAGGATATGACGATATTTTTTTCTCGGAGATCTTAGATGTACCGCTCACTACAGTCAGGCAGCCAGTGTATGATATGGGAGTCGAGGGAGTAAAACTGCTCCTGGAGGAAGTGGACAGCGGGGTACATACAAAAAAGTGTATCACGTTCCAGCCGACGCTTACGGTGCGCTCCAGTGTTGCCAGAGTAGGAGGAGAATAAATGGAGGGCCTGAAACATAAAAATCTAAAAAACTACATATGGATTCTTCCCCTGATTTCCGGTATCTGCTGGGGCGGCGCCGGCATTTTCGTGCGTACTTTGATCGGTGAAGGGATGGAGAATCTTACCATTATTTTTTTTCGTATGCTTTTTGCAAGTATCATGCTGATGTTTATAATCCTGATAAAAGATAAATCTCTTTTGAGGATTCATCGGCGGGATTTCGGACTTTTTGCTGTCAGCGGGCTTTTTGGCCTTACTTTGATGAACGCTTTGTACAATGTCGCCATCTCGGAAGGCTCTCTGGCTCTGGCAGCTGTGCTTTTGGCATTATCCCCGGTATTTGTGCTTTTGTCAGCAGCGCTTGTCCTTCATGAAAAGCCGACTGCCCGTAAGATACTTTGTGTGGTATTGGCGCTGGCAGGATGCATACTGGTGAGCGGTATCTTGGAAGCCGGGAAGATCGCTATTTTGGTGTCCACCGAACCCGCCTCAGCCATGGTTATCGGCATTATTTGCTATGGGGAAAATCCGACGCTTCTTTCTGTGCTGGGTCTTTGCTGTAATATTGCAGCGATCGTACTTTTGAATCTCCCGGAGAAGAAAGAATCGGAGAAAATCCTTACGTCAATGTAATCAGAATATCATTATTTGCTTTGCCCGCCGCCTCAAAAACCTGCATGATCTCCTGAAAATATTCATTATCATTTTTACTGTGGAATACCTCGATATGAGTGTCCTGCATATCGTTCAGGCAGTCCTGCAGCGTGTTCAGGTTGTTCTGGTAGCGGTCTGAAAGATTCAGCTTCTCTTTAAGGTACGCGTGCGCGTGCTCCGGTTCATCCATACAAAGTCCGTTTAAAATAATAGATTTCACAAAAAATCCTCCTTACCTATTAAAATTCATCGCCGAATAGGCGATCTAAGTTGCGGTACCCCGAATGCGTTGCATGAGGGGATTCCCGCCTAAAATTCATCGCCGGATAGGCGATTGAGTTACGGTACCCCGCATGTTCCCGCTCTTTGGGTACATGCGGGGTGCTTATCTATAACTATGTCCAACCAATGGGAAAATATACCGATTTTTTAGATTATTGAGAGAATGTAGTGTTGATCGGATTACCACATTTTTCTTTTAAAATGAGAGGTTATGTGATAATATATAGGAGCAAAGGTATCAAGGACAAGATTTCGGGAAAGGAAGCAGATTGTGAGTAACAATTTAATTTTAAAGAGATTCTTTTCAAAAGCAGCTTTACATGGTTTGCTTTCCGGCAATGAAGAGGGGATATTTGATTGTGTTGTAAGAAGATATGTAGCGGAACCTAAAGGAAAACCCTATGAAAAACTGATTAGCGAAATATATTCTTATATGGATAAAGAGTATAGAACTGAATATTATTATAAAAATACAATGATAAATAAAATGTTATTAAAAAAACATGATTATAAGAAAACAATAGTTTTAACTGAATTGCCGATAGGAAATTCAAAGGCAGATTTTATTATGATTAATGGGAAAGGAACAGTTTATGAGATAAAGACAGAATTGGATAATTTGGATAGAATAAATTCGCAAATTGACGATTATTATAAAGCGTTTTCAGAAGTTGTGATTGTAACCTATCGAGATAATATTGAAAAAGTTTTAGAGACTGTCCCGGAAACAGTTGGGATAATGGAGTTGACTAAGCGTAGGGCGCTAAGAGCTATTAGAGATTCAAAGCAAATTTATAGTAAATTAGACTACTATACAATATTCAAAATTTTGAGAAAATATGAATTTGAGCATATATTAACAACGTTGGGATATGACCTGCCCAAAGTTAACCAATTTCAATATTATAGAGAAAGTTTCAATTTGATACAAAAAATTAACATTGACGTATTGCAAAAATTGATGCTTAGAGAATTAAAGAAACGGATGCGTATTGAAACGGTTGAGTTTAGTATTGATGCGCCAGAGGAGCTAAGATTTTTAATTTATTTTGATGATGCTATTTTTGATTATAAAGATACTTTTTTTACAACGTTAAATAGAATCTATGGAGGATAGATATGTATTTTCCTTATTTACGGGGGCGGCAATTTGAACTTATTGCATTAAGAGAACTTTTAGAATCTGATTTGATTGGTAATAAAATAGTTCCAATAATTGAGCCAATTAAGCCGACGTCAACATTGGCAAAAACACTGTTATTTTATTCAGAGAAGGCGCATTTTCATGCATTGATAATGAATCCGGAGGTGGGAGACTTTGCGTCGACTATTAGAGAAAAGGGAAAGAAAGTAGATAAAACAGTTATAGATATTTATCATGATTTAGAGTCGCAATATTTGATAAAGGCGTATATTATGAAAAAACATACGCCAAAGCTACTTGAAAAGAGAAAAGATTTATCTCAACTAATGATTGTTAATCCAAAGCGAGATTGTATGGAAGATTATCTTAAAGTATATACAGGGATGGAACCTGAATATACGCTGTTACCTGATGACAGAACTTTCAGCCGAAAAGCTCCTAGATCAAAAGTATTATTTATGGACAGGTTCCCTAAAGCTCCGAGAAATTCAGACTATGGCAAAAATGATGATGAATTTTATTCAGAGGATCATTTATATTACGATGCAGAGGGTTTTCGAGGATTCTCGGATTATTCGATCGTAGGTTCTGGATTTAGTGAAACAGGATTCGCACCACTTGCAGTGGCAATTCACATAATATATTTTGATAGTGATAAAGCTTTAAGAGTTCGCCATTTTGTTTCGGATTCAAATGATGATATAAATGACCCGGCTGGGAAATTTGGAGAGGCTGTTGGAAAATTAGCAGAATGGGTAGAAGCTAATAATCCGCAGCATACCGCTGGATTAGATATGTTTTTAGAGTGTAACAAGACGGGGCGTTATCCGGGATTGGGGACTGTAAAAAAATATTCAATAATGCATCATCTTGAATTGATGAATAGATTTTTAGAAGGGGAAATATAGTGCGAATTGGGATAAATTGCTTTGAAGATGTTGAAATACGCTCTATTATTGCATCGGGTGGAAGAGTAGGGAATTGTGATGTTACCGGGCAAAAGGATGTATTGATTTATGATACATTAGCTGAAAACAGTACTGCTGATTTGGCTGTTTTGTTATCAGAAGTTTTAGATGTATATACACCCGAGTCAGAGTTGCCGTCCGATTTTCCTCCGATGTGTTTGGCGTATGTTGAAGAGGTTTTATTTGCAGACTGGTCGATATTCAATCTTTCTGTAAAGAAGATAAAGCAAGTGGTAATAGAAGTTTGTAAGAGTATATATGCGGAAGATTCTTTAGTTTTTAAAGAGAAAGTTGGATTAGAAAGACTATGTGATTCGGATTTTTTGAGACGAAATTGTATCATGAAAGAGTCTTCATGGGAACGATTTATGAGTTCAATAAAAAATATAAATCGATTTCATTCAAATCATATTAATTTAGAATTATTACAGAAGTTGTTTGATAGTCCAAGCCTTCAATTATTGATTTCTAAAAAGAGTGTGTCATATTATCGTGCCAGAATAAGTGGAGAAAAAGTTCATTCCAAGAATGAAATGGGTCCCCCTCCACATAGACTTGCAACGGCTGGAAGGGCTAATTCTCAAGGTATTAGCTGTTTATACTTGGCAAGTGACGTAATGACAACCTTTCACGAAATTCGAGCAAGGGATTTAGATTATGTTTCTGTGGGTGAGTTTGTTCCGAATAAAGAATTGAAATTAGTTGATTTGTCAAATCTTCATAAAATAAGTCCTTTTTCGGCAGGAACATTTGGGTGCGAGTGGTTTGCAATTAATATGAACATATTGAAGAAAATGAGTGATGAAATTGCGAAACCGTTAAGGCGGCAAGATAGTGAATTGGATTATTTGCCAGCACAATATATCTCTGATTTTATTAAATCTTTAGGATATGACGGAATATGTTATAGAAGCACTTTGAATATTCAGGGTTTGAATTATGCTATATTTAATTATAAAAAATTTGAATGCATAAATGTAAAGCTTTATCGTATTACGTCATTGTCATATTGCGCGGAACCATCCATCGTTTGAGTTGGTTTGGTTTTTGGGGTATGACTGAACCGCCTATTCGGCGATGAAATTTATTTTTAAAAGGTAACCCCGCATGTACCCAAAGAGCGGGAACATGCGGGATACCATAACTCAATCGCCTATTCGGCGATGAATTTTAGGCGGGAATCCCCTCATGCAGTGCATTCGGGGTACCGTAACTTAGATCGCCTATTCGGCGATGAAATATAACAAGGTAAGGAGTGTGGGATTATGGATTTGATTACAGTCAGACAATTATACAAGAACAGAGATGCGTATTTGAATAAGGAGATTACGATCGGCGGCTGGGTGCGGAGCATCAGGGACTCGAAAGCTTTTGGATTTATTGTTGTAAACGACGGTTCTTTTTTTGAGCCGCTCCAGGTAGTTTATCATGATACAATGGAGAATTTCAGCGAGGTGTCTAAGCTGAATGTGGGTGCGGCGATTATTGTGCGCGGCATCCTGGTGGCGACGCCGCAGGCAAAGCAGCCTTTTGAGATTCAGGCGGAGGAGATCACAGTCGAGGGAACATCTACTCCGGACTATCCGCTCCAGAAGAAGAGACACAGTTTTGAGTATTTGCGGACGATTGCGCACCTGCGTCCCAGGACCAACACATTCCAGGCTGTGTTCAGGGTGCGGTCGCTTACGGCGTACGCGATCCACAAATTTTTCCAGGAGAGAGGGTTTGTCTATGTACACACACCGCTCATCACAGGGAGCGACTGCGAGGGCGCGGGGGAAATGTTCCGGGTGACGACCCTGGATATGGAGAATGTGCCGAAGAATGCAGATGGGACGGTGGACTATACGCAGGATTTCTTTGATAAGGAGACAAGCCTTACGGTAAGCGGCCAGCTTAACGGAGAGACGTACGCGCAGGCGTTCCGTGATATTTATACGTTCGGTCCTACGTTTAGGGCGGAGAACTCAAACACTACCCGCCATGCGGCGGAGTTTTGGATGATCGAGCCGGAGATCGCGTTCGCGGATTTGGAGGACGACATGGATCTTGCGGAAAGCATGCTTAAATATATTATCCGTTATGTGATGGAGCAGGCGCCGGAGGAGATGAACTTCTTTAACTCTTTTGTTGATAAAGGTCTGATCGACAGGCTGAATAATGTGGTGAATTCAGATTTTGCACGAGTGACCTACACAAAAGCAGTCGAGATCCTTGAGAAGAATAACGAGAATTTTGAATATAAGGTTTCCTGGGGGACTGACCTGCAGACAGAGCATGAGCGTTATCTGACAGAAGAGGTCTTTAAGCGTCCGGTTTTTGTGACCGATTATCCGAAAGAGATCAAAGCGTTCTATATGAAGCTGAACGATGACGGCCGGACGGTGGCTGCTGTGGATTGTCTGGTTCCGGGAATCGGGGAGATCATAGGCGGGAGCCAGAGGGAAGACGATTATGACAAACTCCTCGGCAGGATGAAAGAGCTGGGGCTTAGGGAAGAGGATTACGGTTTTTATCTTGACCTGCGCAAATATGGTTCTACCAGGCATGCGGGATTTGGCTTAGGGTTTGAGCGGTGCATTATGTATTTGACCGGAATGTCGAATATCCGCGACGTGATCCCGTTCCCGAGGACGGTAAATAACTGCGAGCTGTAGGGAACGTAAGTAGGGACCGGCGGGCGAAGGCGCGGAGCTAAGACGGCTTATGCGTGCAAAGTCCCTGCTTCGCAGGCTCGATATGGATCCTCAGCCAGCCGCTTACATGCAAGCATGACGAGTCTGCCTGCAGATCCATATCGGCTGTGAATCGTAACTACGAAGGAGACAGGGTATGAATATATTGATTGTAGATGACGAGCGGGAAATTGCAGATATCGTGGAACTGTATCTCCAGAATGAATACCGTATTTTTAAATTCTATACAGGCGGGGAAGCCCTCGCTTGTATAGAAAATACAAAGATCGATCTGGCGGTCCTGGACGTTATGCTTCCCGATATCGACGGATTTGCCATTCTGCGGAAAATTCGGGAGAAATATACATTCCCGGTGATTATGCTGACGGCAAAGACGGAATATCTGGACAAGATCACGGGCCTTACCATGGGGGCGGACGACTATATTCCCAAGCCGTTCAATCCACTGGAATTGGTGGCACGGGTTAAAGCGCAGCTCCGCCGTTATACCCAGTATAACGACAACACGAAGGAAACGGGCGATATTATCGACTTCGGAGGGCTTTTTTTGAACAGGGAGTCGCATGAATGCGTGTATAATGAACAGTCCTTGACGCTCACGCCCATTGAGTTTGATATTTTATGGATGCTCTGCGAGAATCGCGGGAAGGTTGTTAGCTCCGAGAAACTTTTTGAATCTGTCTGGCATGAAAACTACTATAAGAACAGTAACAATACAGTGATGGTACATATCCGGCACCTGCGGGAAAAGATGAGCGGGCCGACCGGAAAATCGGATCTGATCAAGACCGTATGGGGAGTTGGGTATAAGATTGAAGAATAATTACCGGAAGTTGAAATTAAGCATTCTGCTCCAGACGGTATTTGTGACAGCCCTTACCGTACTGGTAGGAGGAGTTATATTAGAATATGTGATCGACGGCGTGTATAATGACAGTTTTGCCAATATATTTGTAAAGGCCCTGCTGGATCTGAATGTCAGCGAGGAGACTGCGATCAATCTGTATTGGAGGCTGATCGGAGACAACAAGGTGTTCTTTATGATCCTTGGATTTCTGGCATTATTCTCGCTGTTTTTTTATGTAGCCCTCTCTAAGATGACGAAGTATCTGGATCAGGTAGGGGACGGTATTGAAAATATTCTTTCGGATTCTACGGAGCCGATCGAGTTGATTACAGAACTGAAACCTCTGGAAATCCGTTTGAATGAAATCAAGGATACGCTAAAGCGTCAGGAAAAGGAGGCGCAGGAGAATGAGCAGAAGAAGAACGACCTTGTGCTGTTTTTGGCGCACGATCTAAAAACCCCGCTTACGTCGGTGGTGGCTTATTTAAGCATGTTGGATGCTTATCCGGATATGTCGGAGGAAGAGCGGGCGCGCTACACACATATTTCCCTGGAGAAAGCGACCCGTCTCGGGGAGCTGATCAGTGAATTTTTTGAAATTACCCGTTTCAACCTCCACGATATCGTGCTGGAAATGGCAGAATTAAATCTGACGATGATGTTGGAGCAGATTGCGGACGAACTATACGGTGTATTGCAGGAGAAGCATCTCACCTGCCGCGTGGAGGCGGAGGATGAGCTGATCATCGAGGGAGACGCGGATAAGCTGGCGAGGGTGTTTGACAATATTCTGCGGAATGCCATCGTATACTGCAGCGAAGGTTCGGAGCTTTTGATCACAGCGCATAGGCTGAAAGAAGGGGTAGAGATCATATTTGAGAATGAGGGACACACGATTTCACCGGAAAATCTGGACAAGATTTTTGATAAATTTTACCGGGCGGACGTATCGCGTTCCAGCAGTACCGGGGGAGCAGGCCTTGGACTTGCGATCGCCAAGGAGATTGTAGAACTGCACGGGGGGAATATTCTGGCGGAGAGTGAAGAGGGGAAGACCCGTTTTGTCGTGACATTACCTCCGCCTGACGAGAAAGGGGAGAAAAAGGATGAAGTTCATGCACATAGCAGACGTCCATCTGGGGGCAAGTCCGGACGCAGGAAGGGCATACAGCGCAGACCGCGGCGTGGAGCTGTGGGATAGTTTTGAACAGGCTTTAAAGGTCTGTGAAAAGGAGCAGGTGGACTTGCTCCTGATTGCGGGCGATCTGTTCCACCGCCAGCCTCTTCTTAGGGAATTGAAGGACGTGGATTATCTGTTTCAGAATCTAAGCCGTACAAGGGTGGTGTTTATTGCAGGGAACCATGATTATTTGAAACCGTCTTCCTATTACATTGAATTTCCATGGAGCAAGAATGTGTACCCCCTTCTTAGCC
Source organism: uncultured Lachnospiraceae bacterium (assembly GCA_946566415.1). GTDB lineage: Bacteria > Bacillota > Clostridia > Lachnospirales > Lachnospiraceae > Allocoprococcus. The sequence continues at coordinate 8,699 of CAMNWW010000011.1, forward strand.
CCGGACTTGGATGTGTAGAATTTCCAGAGATTGGTGTCTGCGTATATGGGCTGAGCTACGATAAGCGGGAGATTACGGAGCGTCTGTATGACGACGCATTTCCCGAAGGCCGTCAGTCCATCGAGATTCTTCTGGCTCACGGCGGGGACGAGAAGCATATCCCTGTCAATAAGGAAAAACTTCTGGCGCTGGGATATGATTACATCGCGCTGGGGCATATCCACCGTCCGGCTAAGATCGCCGAAGACCGGATTTGCTACTCAGGCTCCCTGGAACCTACGGACAAGAACGATACAGGGCGCCACGGCTATATTCTTGGAACGATCGACAAAGGGAAGGTGAAGGCGAGCTTCGTGCCGTCCGCCCTGCGGGAATGTATTCACATGAACGTGGCTGTGGAGAAGGATATGGCGAATCTGGCCGTGAAAAAGCGCGTGGCGGACATGGTAGAAGCGCATGGCATCCAGAATATTTATAAGGTTACATTGACTGGATTTCGCCAGCCGGAGGTCCTGATCAATACGGAAAATATGGATCAATATGGAAATATATTAGAGATTGTGGACGCCACGGAACCGGCATATGATTTTGAGAAGCTTAAAAAGCAGAACGCGGATAATCTGCTGGGAAAATACATCGAGCATTTTGAGGACAGCCCTGAAGGGAGTATCGGGTATGAAGCATTATTTGAGGGAGTGCGCGCACTTCTTGCGACGAAAAGGGGAAGGCCATGAAAATTAATTCACTGGAACTGAAGAATTTCGGCAGATTTACAGAGAAAGAGATCAGCTTCACAGACGGAATCAATTTAATTTACGGTGAGAATGAGTCCGGTAAATCGACAGTCCATGTTTTTTTGAAAGGAATGCTGTTTGGAATGGCCCGGGGGCGGGGGCGCGCCGCCGCGTCGGATACTTTCAGCCAGTACGAGCCGTGGGAGAACCCGGTCTGTTATGCCGGGAAGCTGCGCTTTTGGTGCGGCGGGAGAAATTTTTGCCTGGAGCGGCATTTTGGGAAGCATACAAAAGGGGCGTCTTTGTTCTGTGAGGACGACGGGGAAGAAATGTCTGTGGAACAGGGAGATCTGGAAATGCTTTTGGGCGAAATAGGAGAAAACGACTATGAAAACACGGTTTCCGTCGGGCAGCTTAAGACGGCGGTGGGGACATCGCTTGCAGCAGAGTTAAAGGACTATGCCGTAAATTATTATGCTGCAAGGAGCAGCGAGATTCGGATTGAGAGGGCGAAGGATGCGCTTAAGGAACGGAAGAGAGAGCTGGAACGGGAAATGAAAAAGTCCAGTACTAAGAAGCAGGAAAGACGGAACCGGATCGAGCAGGAAGCTTCCTATATATGGAGGGATATGAGGCGCCTGGAGAAAGAACTGTCCCAGGATGAGGAGGAAAGGGACGCCTGCCGGCAGAGCCTCAGTGAGAAAGAGGAAGAAATGCACGCCAGAATGGTAAGGGAAGAACAGGAGGGACGGTTCGACAGTTGGCGTATCCATCCGGGCAGTGATCCTGTCATTTCTTTTATTCCATCGTCCGTGGAATTTTCTGGTCGCAGTGGTAGTAGCGCTCGCGGAAGGGCTGTATATCTGGAACTGCCTGAAAGACGGGAGACGCAAGAGGGCGCAGGCCGTTCAGAAGGAGGAAAAAGAGATCCTCGAGCTTTCGGAGACGCTTAAGCGGCATAACTGGGCCTTGGAAAAACAGAATGAAGATTACAGGGAAAAGAAAGTACAGTATGAGAACCTTAAGGAGCAGTTGGAGGAACTGGACGAGACGGACGAGGAGTATAATCGGTTCGAGAAGCGGCATAAGGCGTTAGACTTGGCGGCAGAAACGATATGCGCGATTTCCGCCGATATGCAGTCGCAGATGGAAAAAGATTTTAATAAACGCATTTCTGAAATAATGGAGCAAGTCACGGCAGGAAAATATGAGAAAGTCTGGGCGGATGAGAATCTGGATATCCATGTGCTTGAGGGCGGGCGCAGGATCCCGCTCTATCAGCTCAGTAGAGGAACGATAGAACAGGTTTACCTGGCTCTGCGTCTGGCGGCGTCGGAACTATTGTGCGAGGAGAGGATGCCGCTTATTCTTGACGATACCTTCGCTTATTATGATGACTTCCGCTTGAAAAATGTACTGGCGTTTTTAGCGGATTATCCCGCCCAGATCATCATCCTGACATGCTGCAAAAGGGAAGAGGGGGCGCTGACTGAGCTGGGGATACCGTTCCATAAGATATGTATGGGATAGGCTACTTTTTCTTCATCAGGATGACCCACATAAAGTCCTTGCCGAATACAGCCGGATCCGAGGACTCTTTCATTTTACGGAACTCAATAATGCGGAAATAATTCTCCAGGATTTTCTTGATTTTGTATTCCGAAAATCCCAGTCCCCCGTGCATGGACCGATCCCGGTATACGTCATAGTCGGAGACGTTTGCGCCGCCGTCCAGGTTAAAGCAGGTCATAAGGAAATATCCGCCGTCCTTTAGATAATTTTGTACGCGGGTCAGATACTGTTCCCGCCGGTGCGGTTTGATGTGGTGGAAGCATCCACTGTCGAGGACGAGATCGAAACTTTGAGGCTCGGCGGCGTATTCAAATAAAGATACGCAGTGAAACTTCGGAGGATTGCCGCATTTGGCGGAGAGTTCGTTTGCCCAGCCTATAGATTCTTCCGAGATATCGATTCCGGCGGCGCAAAATCCCTGCGCTGCCAGATAGCGCGAATTTCTGCCGTTTCCGCAGCCGATATCCAGGGACTTCCCGGTGGAGAAGAGGTGTTTTTGACAGTAGTCGACCAGCTCCTCGTCAGGGATATCTTTAAAAAAGGGGATCGATTTATTCCGGTCGGAATAAAAGGCATCCCACCACTTGTCATCCCTTCGTTCCAAAAGTGTGTCGAGCATGTCCAGGGTATCCGACTGAGTGACGATAATTTCATGGTTCATCTGGGGGTCCTCCTGTCTTTTTGTTTGGGGATCATTCGACCCGAATCGGGATATTCTGCGCCAGATCCAGGAAGGAAGCTGTTTCTCTTGTCATCCATTTATCTTTGTGATATAAGATCTGCCTCCACACCTGCAGATGGTAGTCCGATACATCGAGCTGTACAAGCCTGCCTAGCTCCAGCCCTCTCTGCACGATGAATGCAGGCAGAAAGGATACCCCAAGGTTGTGCAAAAGCTGCTTTACGATAAATTCAGTGCTCCCTGTTTCAAGGAAAGGATGAAGCTTTTTGCCGACCGACGCCAGATGCTGTTCCAGGAGATATCGGTAGCTGGCGTCCTTTTCCGTGGCGATAAAGGGCTGGGAGATCACTTCGTCAAGAGTGAGATTCTTTTTTGCGGCGAGAGGATTTTCCGGGGAGGCCACAAAAATCACCTCCTCAGGCTCTTCGAGGACTTTGACCCATTTGTTGCTGTGCATAGGCCGATCCAGAAAATATACGATATCAATTACATTTCTATTAACCATATTCAGGAGAACTTCCGGAGAATCAGTGATAATATTGATACTTACCTTTGGAAAAAGGCGATGGTATTCCCGAAGAAGGGCGGGGAATATAGAGGAGCAGATGGACTCGATCGTCCCAATACAAAGCTTTCCTGTCAGTTCCCGAGAATCTGATACCGCCTCTTTCGCGTGAGTAATATCATTTATGATCTGGGAAGCGTATTCGTAAAAAACAGCGCCCTGGTGGGTGAGGGTGATCTGCTTCCCGATCCGGTCGAAAAGATGGACGCCAAGCTCTTTTTCCAGGTGCTTTACCTGGATAGTTACAGCCGCCTGGGTGTAACCGAGCTGCTCCGCCGCTCTGGAAAAACTTTTCAGTTTTGCGACGTAAAGAAAGGTTTTAATTTCCCTGATCTCCATAAATACACCTCCATGGGATTTTGTTCAAAGTGCATAAATTATTTTTAACAATATGATTAAAAAAATAAAATTTACATTAATATAATCCTATGGTACACTTATTGAATAAAGAAATCAAGTGGAAACGCTCCGTCTTTTGGCGAAATCCACAAAAGTCTACTTATCACAAAAGAGGTGAAGAGATGAAGGGTAAAAAAATGAAAGACACATTTGCAAGAATGTACCGCAGCCCGCAGTACCGTATCTGGCTGTGGATTCTTGGCTTCTTCACAATGCTGGCGACGTATATTACCTATAAGTCGAAAAAGGGTAAGGATACGTTCGCAAAGGTAAAGGAAGAGCTGAGAGGCAGGCAAGAGCTGCAGGATCAGAAGGAAAAATTCTATCAGGACGCCTTGGTTCAAGTCAGAAAGAAAAATGAATATTTCAAAAAAACTGTATCAGACAGTGAAGTAGAAAAACAGGCAAAGGCGATCGCTGAAAGGAATTTTGAGCAGCTTTTGCAGGACAAGGCGCAAGAGAAAGCAGAGATGCAGGGCGTACAGGAAATTACTGTGGCTTCCTGCTATGCGGCTCTTATCGGCAATCCGGTGTTTATGATCGTTTCGATTATACTGTCATTTCCAATGTATATCTTGATGATATTATTCATGCGTCCGATTGCAAAATATGTTACAGAACGTCTGTTTTTAATGATCTTTGTTCTCTTTGGCGTGACATGGCTTGTGTTTACCATCCTCTATATTGCTCCGATGGATCCCGCGCTGAATATTCTAGGGCAGACGGCTACACAAGAACAGATCGACAGCTTCAGGCATATTTATGGTCTTGACCAGCCCTATCTTACACAGCTTGTCAATACCTTCAAGAACCTGATCACATTTGATCTTGGCAATGCCTACCAGGGGAACGAGCCTGTTATGACTGCTATTATGGCGAAATTCCCGATTACCATGCAGGTAACGTTTTCTTCCATGATCGTTGCGCTTATCATCTCGATCCCGGCAGGTATTATTTCCGCGATTAAACCGTATTCTTCTTTTGATTATATCGCTATGTTTATCGCGCTTTTGGGACTTTCAATCCCGAACTTCTGGCTTGGTCTTATGATGATTCTTGCAATTTCTGTCAATCTGGGACTTTTGCCTGCAAGTTTCCAGCCGGGGAACTGGATGACGCTTATCATGCCGGCTATTGTCGTCGGTACGGGTATGTCGGCCTCGATAGCCCGTATGACAAGGTCGTCCATGCTGGAAGTAAAGACCTCCGACTATGTCCTGACGGCACGCGCAAAAGGACTTCCGGAGAAGAAGGTCGTGTTAAAGCATATTTTGGGGAATGCTATGATTCCGATCATCACGATGGTTGGTATGTCTTTCGGTAACCTGATGGGCGGCGCTGCCGTTACAGAGAAGGTTTTCAACATTAACGGTATTGGCTCCTATATTGTGGCAAAGCAGTCGATTCCGGATATCCCGGTCGTACTGGCCGGCGTTGTATACATATCCTTCGTGGTCTCGCTGCTGAACCTGATCGTCGATATACTGTATGCATTTATCGACCCGCGTATTAAATCGAAAATGAAAAATTACTAAGAGAGGAGAGACGCTTAAAATGGCTAAAAATCAAATGACAAAAAATGAGAGCCTTTACCTTAAGAAAGTAAACAGACGAAAATTAAGTGGCTCCCTTGAGTATACAACTTCAAAGCTGGCGTACCAGGTGACGGCGGTGTTGGTATTCGCACTGGTAATTTGGCAGATCGTGCTCCCGTTGGCGGGCGGAAAAGAACTTTCCACGATTTCGACAGCTCTTACGGCTGTTTACGGTGTAGAGTTCCTTCTGCAGCTCATCACAGTAAAACGGATTGAAAAAGAAATCACCGGCGCGGCCGGGGAAATTTCAAACACTACAAGAAAATTGGGGATTTTGTTAGTGCCTTTCGTAGTTACCGGGAACTTCCTTCTGTTCATCGCCGGCGCGATGCTGTTAAAAAAGGAAAAGAATCTGGAGTATCAGCTTGCGGTATATTCTCTTTTGGTAAATATTTTTATCATCCTGATCTCGCTGTTCAACCTGTTTAAGGAAACACTGGTAGATACTTTTTGGCTGGGGATCGGATTTTATACCCTTTACTCCGTGCTCAACCTTGTGATCATCGGCGCGGTAAGTAAATACACTTTCGGCAAAAAACCGGACAAGAAGTTTATGCCGTTCGCAGTGATATGCCTTCTGGGGATTGCGCTTGGAAATGTATTCTCTTTTGTTCTTGGGCTTATTACGATCGGAAAATACCGTAACAAGAATGAAGAGGTCAGCGTAGAATGGATCGACGTAATTAAGCGCCTGTTCCGGAATTACACCGCTGTTATCGGTATGTTTTTTGTTGTGCTTTTCATTGGAATCTCGATCGGATCGAATCTTACTTTCGACTATGATCTTGCGATTGCCAATAACTTTTCGGCAAGGCTTGCGGAGCCGAGCCTGATGTATCCGTTCGGCTACGACGACTACGGACGCTGTGTATTTACAAGAATTATCTTCGGCGCGAGTATTTCGCTTATCGTCGGGCTTGTCTCCACGATCGTTCCGATTATTATCGGAGGGATTTTGGGAGCGATCGCCGGTTTCTACGGCGGAACGCGCGACAACGCGATCATGCGTGTGATGGACGTTTTGAACGCTGTGCCGAGTATTTTGCTCGCAATCGCAATTATCGCCGCTTTCGGTGTAAGTACGATGAACTTGATTCTGGCTCTTTCGGTATCCGTTATTCCAAGCTATGCGAGAACTGTGCGCGCCCAGGTTTTGGGAATCTCGAACCAGGAGTTCGTCGAAGCGGCGAAGGCCTGCGGCGCAAAGAACGGGACGATCATTTTTAAACATATTATTCCGAACTCGCTGGCTCCGGTTATCGTGCAGGCTACTATGGGTATTGGTTCCGCGGTGCTTTCTACATCCTCCCTGTCTTATCTGGGCATCGGTGTAGAGGCGCATGTTCCGGAATGGGGAAATATCTTAAAAGCAGGTTCTACCTTCCTTGAGACGAACCCGTATATTGCAATTTACCCTGGACTTGCGATCATTATCATCGTGCTGGCCTTCAACTTCTTCGGAGACGGACTCCGCGATGCTCTTGACCCGAAACTTAAATAACAGGAAAACAGGAGGTAACCAATGGAAAACAATACAGTTTTAGAAGTTAAAAACCTTCATGTTCACTATGTCACAAGCGAATCCGCGGCAAAAGCGGTAAACGGGATCGATTTTGAGGTGAAAGAGGGAGAGTCCCTTGGGCTTGTAGGCGAGACCGGCGCCGGAAAGACGACGACAGCTCTTGCGATCATGCAGCTTATCCCGGATCCCCCTGGAATTATTGTTGACGGCGAGATCTATTTTGAAGGAAATAATGTGATTTTAAATACAGATAAAGAGAATCAGGCGATGCGCGGAAACGGTATTTCTATGATTTTCCAGGATCCTATGACGGCGCTTAATCCGATTATGACGGTCGGCGACCAGCTTTCTGAGGTTTTGCTTACTCATGAGAAGCTTTCAAAGGCGGAGGCGAAAAAGCGTGTGATTGATCTTCTGGAGATCGTAGGCGTAAAGAGCGACCGTTATGACGATTACCCGCATCAGTTTTCAGGCGGACAGAAACAGCGTGTCGTGATCGCGATGAGTCTTCTGTGTAATCCGAAACTCCTTATTGCGGACGAGCCTACGACGGCCCTGGACGTTACGATTCAGGCGCAGGTGCTGGAGATCATCAATAATCTGCGGGAAAAATATAAGATGGCGATGATACTTATCACGCATGATCTGGGCGTTGTTGCGGAAACCTGCGATAAAGTAGCGATTATGTACGCAGGGCAGATTGTAGAGGCAGGTACGGTGAGGGAGGTTTACCTGAATCCGAAGCATCCGTATACAAGGGGGCTGTTTGACTCTATTCCGAAGCTGGACGACGACTCGTCTGAATTGATTCCGATCGAAGGCGCGATCTCAAACGCGGCGGATCTTCCGACGGGGTGCTATTTCCATCCGCGCTGCCGTTATTGTAAGGAGATCTGCAAGCAGCAGCAGCCGCCGCAGAAGGGGGAAGGACATACGTTTATGTGCCATTTTGACCTGTTCAGCGAGGAGGAAAAGGAAGAAAGGAGGTAAAATAATGGAAAACCAGGTTTTAATAGAGACCAGAAGACTGAAAAAATATTTTCCGGTTCCGGCAGGATTTCTCCACGCTGTCGATGATGTCAACCTTAAGATCAATAAAGGAGAGACGCTGGGAATCGTAGGCGAGTCCGGCTGCGGGAAGAGTACGCTGGGACGTGTTATACTCCGTCTGCATGAAGCGACCAGCGGGGATGTGCTGTACGACGGTATGGATATCAACAATTTTTCGGCTGACGAGATGCGGTACATGCGTCAAAATATGCAGATCATTTTCCAGGATCCTTATGCATCTTTGAATCCGCGTATGACGATCGGCCAGATCATTGAAGAGCCGCTGAAGCTTCATAAGATATATAAGAGCGCGGATGACAGAAGAGCGAGAGTCGAGGAACTGATGGAACTTGTCGGTCTTCCGATGCGTTCTTACAATCAGTACCCGCATGAGTTCGACGGCGGACGCCGGCAGAGGGTTGTTATCGCCCGCGCGCTCTCTATTAATCCGCAGTTTATTGTCTGCGACGAGCCGGTATCGGCGCTGGATGTGTCCGTGCAGGCACAGATTCTTAATCTTCTGATGGAACTCCAGAAGAAGATGGGGCTTACATACATGTTCATTTCGCACGACCTGTCTGTTGTAAAACATATTTCAACAAACATCGGGGTTATGTACCTGGGACAGTTGATTGAAAAGGCGCCTAAAAACGATATCTTTAACCATCCGCTGCATCCGTACACGATTGCTCTTTTGTCAGCGATTCCGTCTACAAATGTTCTGCAGAAAAGTAAAAAGATTATTTTGAAAGGTGAGATCAACTCCCCGATTAACCCGAAAGTGGGATGCCGTTTTGCAACAAGATGTCCGTTTGCTACGGAAAAGTGTACCAGCGGGAATCCGCAGTTTGTGGAGGCGGCGCCGGATCATTTTGTAGCTTGCCATAGGTGGAAAGAAGTGGCGGACGGTACGCTGAAGTTTAACATGTAAGCTTGGACTGTGAGCAAGATCCTGTGAATCGTAATTATAAGTTCACAAAAATGTCATAAATACTTTACAAAAAATTCAAACTATAGTAAAATGGGACAAAGTAAATTGGTGAACAGCCTCATGGCTTCACATAAAAAAGAAAAGGAGAGGAAAAGATGAAATTGAGAAAATTGACTGCTGTATTACTTGTCGGCGCAATGGTACTTTCATTAGCGGCATGCGGTAAGAAATCCAGCAACAGCGGCGACGGCGGAAGCGGATCTTCCGAGGCGGGAAGTGAGACGATAAGATTATTAGGGTACTCATACTATGAGTCAACTATGAACATCTTACGCGACCAGCTTACAAAGGCCGGATTTAATGTAGAGATTGATATGCAGCCGGACTATGCAAGTATGGTAACTGCCCGCGACACAGGTAACTGGGATATCGCGATGTCGGGATGGACGACTGTTACCGGAAACCCGGATTATGCTGTAAGGGACGTATATGCTTCCTATGGACAGTATAATGCAGGCGGAATCAATGACCCGAAGATCGACGAGCTGATTGACAAAGCGTCTCAGGAGACGCCGTCTGAGTATGGCGCAACGTATAAGGAATTAGAGGACTATGCGATCACAGAAAATGCATATTCTCTTCCGCTTTACTCTACAAGAGGTATCCGTGCTATCAACAACACAGTTGTAGACGAGAAGACGGTATTGAATCCGCAGTCACGTTCTGCATACTGGGAGAATTACTCTTATGTTGATCCGTCACAGAATGAGACAAGAACGCTTATGCTCACACAGACAATGGGCGACCTTACATCTTTAGACCCGATTCAGGCGAACGACGGTTCCATCAACCAGCTTTCCGCTAACCTGAATGTACGTATTGTTAACATGACGCCGGACGACAAGATCGAAGCGGAAGGATCTCTTTCACGGAATATCTCTATTGCTGAAGGAAATCAGGCATTCTATTTCATTCTTCGTGACGACTGCTATTTCTCAAGGGTTGAGAATAAGCATGTTGTAGCAACAGACGTACGCGTTGGAGCAGAAGACGTAGAGTTCTCTCTTGAAAGAGCGGCAGATGAGAAGAGCGTTGCGAACCACAAGACATATAACCTGCATAACCATATGTCAGAAGTTTCCATCGTGACAGATATTGAAGAACTGAAAGGCATTAATGATTCTGATACAGGCAAGCCGGTATTCGATACCTTATCAGAAGGACTTCCGAGCGAAATCCAGACTTTGACAGCAGACAAGACACAGGTAGATAACGCGAACGGTGTATACCAGGTTGTTAAGATTTCTACAGAGAATCCGTTCCCGCAGGTACTTTACTATCTGGCTCATCAGTCAGCAGGTATCCTGAACAAGGAAGCTGTTACAGAGATGAACTCTAAGTTCGAGGTTGATTCTTATGATCCGACAAAGGACGTATGCTACGGCGACCCGGCTGCTATCAAGTCCGGAAACAACCATCTGTGGATGTCAGGTCCGTACGCACTCGTAGACTACGATGACTATCAGGTAGTATTCGAGAAGAATCCGGGATACATGGCTGGAACAGAACATGAAGCTAAGATCAATAATGTCGCAATCAAGTTCATCAAAGAGCCGACTTCCGCTACATCTGAGTTCCGTGCAGGCGGAATCGATATCCTTGATGCCGTTAATACCAATGATGTCGCTACTCTGCAGGAAGACAAAAACTATACAGTATTTGTTTATATCAGACATGCGACGACATACTGCGATTTCAATATGACAAACGGCAATAAGTTTGAAAACATTGATCTGAGAAAAGCTGTATTCTATGCAATCAATCAGGATGAATTTATCGCTTACAATAACGACCTTGTAGGACCGCTGTATTCTACAGCATCTACTCTTGTAGATACAGGCAATAAGCTTGAGTTCAGCCTTGAGAAGAGCGCAGAGCATCTGAAAGCTTACCAGGACAGCAAGAAGTAAAAAGAAGTGGAAATAGAAAATACCGTCTGCGGGTTGTATGGCCGCGGACGGTATTTTTTTACTATATTATTTCCTGCATGATAAAAAACAGGCAGAACCGAAAACGATCCTGCCTGCCTTTTTTATGAGATCTAGTCGTTTGTTTCCACGCCGGATTTCTGTGGCGCGTCTTCTTTCCAGTCGTCAAGATTCTCCGGAAGCTGGAAAAGGATTTCTTCCCCGTCGTTTATGACGATGCATGGAAGACCGACCCGCCCTTGTTCCCTGATGGGAGCAAATTCCGGACACGTATCACGGTACTTCAGGAATTTTTTCAGCGGAAGCATTCCTGAAGAGATGTCAAAATAGGCAAATTTAATGCCTGCTTGTGAAAGAGCCTCTTTCACTGGTGGGCACCCTGGTCAATGTGAACTTGAAAACATTACTACTTTTTTCATTTTTTCATCTCCTTTGAC